>NZ_QRLE01000025.1:0-30526 GCF_003473055.1 Collinsella sp. AM13-34
CGCGCGGCGACGCGCGGGGTGTCCCTCTCCGCGTCGGTCGCCCCCGGCACGGTCGTCGCGTGTGCGGAGGGCGACCTCTCGGCCGTGCTGGGTGAGCTCGTGGCCAACGCGGTCAAGTACGCCGACGAGGGCGGGTCGGTCGCCGTCTCCGCCGCCCGCCGCGGGCGGCGCGTCGCGGTCTCGGTGTCCAACACCGGCCCCGGGATCGCTCCGGCCGACGTGCCCCGCGTCTTCGACCGCCTCTGGCGCGGCGACGCCGCTCGTACGCGCGGCTCGGGCGCGGAGGGCTACGGCCTCGGACTCTCCATCGCCCGACGCCGCGCCGAGGCCCTCGGCGGCTCCATCTCCTGCGAGAGCGACCCCGGCCGCCTCACGACCTTCACCTTCGAGCTCCCGGCGAGGTGACAAACCGGTCAGGTCGATTTGTCATCTAAGGTGCACGTGCAGCCGAAGACGTCCGACCGGAATCTGAGAAGATATGTAGGCGGCCGCTCTCGGGGGCAGGTGCCTGGGCTCGCCCCTACAATTGCCGATGAGACGTGCAATCGCTCTTGAGGTCCTGAGACAGAGGTTTCCAATGAGGGATATCGAGACATCTCGCCTGCTGCTGCGGGCGTGGCGCGTGAACGATGCCGCGGAGGCAGCGTCGGTCTTCCGATACGCGTCAGATCCTCTGGTCGGCCCTCGCGCCGGCTGGCCTCCGCACGCGAGCGTCGATGAGAGTGCACGGATCGTCCGGGACGTCCTCGCCGTTGAGAACAACTGGGCGATCATCGTGAAGTTCGAAGGGGACGGTCCGGTCGGCAGCATCGCCCTCAAGCCGTTCAGCTCGCAGCTCCTGGACTGCTTTGACTCTGCTCCCGAGCTCCGGGAGCACTTCGGCAGGCTCGCGGGCGAGGGTGCGCTCGAGGTGGGCTACTGGATCGGTCGCTCCCTCTGGGGCAGGGGCTACATGACGGAGTCGCTCGGAGCGGTGCTCGAGTACGCATTCGGAACCTTGGGCGCCCCGGCCGTTTGGGGCCTGCACTTCGCCTCGAACGATGGTTCTGGTCGGGTGATGGAAAAGTGCGGTATGGCACCGGCGTTCGAACAGAGGGATGTGGCTTACCCGCTCGTGGGCGAGTCGCACGACACTGTCTGTCGCCTCGTCACCGCGGACCAGTGGGACTCGGTGCGGTAGCCTCGGGTTGAGCGCGAGTGGGCTGGTTTCTTCCGGCGTCTGGTTCCAGCAACTCCGTGACAATTCGACTTGATCGTGACAAACCGACCCGACCACTTTGTCACCCGAGCAACGGCATCAACCGCGCCCATGCCTCGTCGACGAACGTCGCTGCTGCACCATCCTCGCTCCCATGCACAAGCACCCACTCGAGCATGGTGAGCGCGCTTGAGGCGTAGAGCTTGGCGAGCAGCTCGACGGGCACGGTGGGCGTACCGTTCCCGGTGCCCCCACCGCCCACAAGCCGCTCCTCGAAGCTCTCCTCCAACAGGGCGCGGAACTGCGCCGCGAGGTCAGCCTCGGGGACGTGGATGGTCAGCAGGCAGGACAACTCGTCGCGCTCGCTCTCAAACCACGCGTACGCCCCGCCGACCACCGCCGCTACGTCCGAGGCCGCCGCGAACCGTTCCTCCATCATGGCCTGCGCTCGGGTCAAGACCTCCCCGACCAGGCAGCTGAGCAGCTCATACTTGTCCTCGTGGTGGTCGTAGAACGTCGAGCGTCCCACGCGGGCGCGGCGGCACAGTTCACCGACCGTCACGCGCTCGAATCCACGCTCGCGCACGAGCTCGAAAAATGCTGCGCGGATGGCCTCCTCCGACTTCTCCGTCCTTAGGTCTCCCACGCCTAGCCCCCATTCCAACCAATTTCGGACAAACTGTCCGATACCCTACATCCCATACGATACTGCTTGTGGCCAGCATGGCACTCCGGCACGAGAATCTCCCCGAAACCGAAACCGCCGGGAGGCATCATGTTCCACGCATACACCGGGGATGAGCAGTTCGATCTGCAGCTCAACCGCTTCACCCACCCCGAGCTCGACCCATCGGTCAAAGGCGACCTCGCCGAGGTCATCCCCCAGCTCCGCACCGCCGGGGACTGGTACCCCTGTTGGTCGGAGCTTGCCCGCCGGCGCGAGGTAGCCGGCGACCACGCCGTCGCCTCGGGCTACTGGGGCGCTGCGGCGTTCTACGAGCCGCTTGACTCCGAGACGAAGCGCACGGCCGTCGCGGGGTTCCGCCGCGAGTTCTACGCCGGGTGGGACGGCCCCGAGCTGGAGCGCCTGGAAGTCCCCTACGCGGGGTCGAGCCTGCCCGCCTTACGAATCCGCACCGCCGCCGAGCACTCGGCGGAGCCGCTCCTGCTGTTCGGCGGGTTCGACAGCTATATGGAGGAGATGGCGGGCTGGTTGCGCGCGCTGGGCGACTGCGGGCGCGACGTCGTCATCTTCGACGGGCCCGGCCAGGGGACGGCGCTCATGCGCGGCCTCGCCATGCCGCTCGCCTGGGAGCGCCCCGTGGGGGCAGTGCTTGACGCGCTGGAGATCGAGCGCTGCGCCGCGATGGGGATGTCGCTCGGCGGGCTGCTTGTGATGCGCGTGGCGGCGTTCGAGCCGCGCGTTACGCGCATCGTGGCGATGGACGTGTTCTACCGGATGTTCGACGCGCTGGAGATCCGCCTGCCCCGGACCGCGGGCGTCGCGCTCGAGTTCCTCGTGTGGTGCCGCGCCTCAGGCGTACTCGATGCTGCCGTTAGCCGCCTCGCGGCGCGTGACCACGACATGGCCTGGAAGCTGCAGCAGGCCCTGGCCATCACGGGGACGGACAGCCCACACGAGCTGCTCTACGAGCTCGAGCGCTGGAGCTTCGCGGGCCTGGGCCCGCTCGTGCGACAGGACGTGCTGCTCTTCGCGGGCGAGCGCGACCAGTACGTGCCGCTTCGGCGGCTCGGCCAGGTGGCGCGCGAGCTCGTGAACGCCAACAGCGTGACGACGCGCGTCTTCACTGATGCCGAGCACGCGGCGGAGCACTGCCAGGTGGGGAACCTCCCATTGGCCCTCGGCGCCGTGCGCGACTGGTTGGATGAGACGGAGGAGCGGCTGCCGTAGCGCTGCAGGCGACCTCTCGGCCGTGCTGGGCGAGCTGCTCGCCAACGCGGTCAAGTACGCCGACGAGGGCGGCTCGGGCGCGGAGGGCTACGGCCTCGGCCTCTCCATCGCCCGATGCCGCGCCGAGGCCCTCGGCGGCTCCATCTCCTGCGAGAGCGACCCCGGCCGCCTCACGACCTTCACCTTCGAGCTCCCGGCGGGGTAGGGGCAGCGTCTTCCGACCTCGGGAGAGTTCGCGTCCCAATCAGCTAATGACGTTCATCTTTCTCATATACCTGTTGACACAACACACCACATAACGCATAGTATAAGACAGCGACGGGTATTACAGCGAATGAGATGAGGTGACGCGATGGACCCGCAGATGAAGCGCGGCTTCGTGGAGGCGTGCGTGCTTGCCTCGGTATGCGGGGGAGAGTCGTACGGCTACGAGATCATCCGTAACGTGCCCCAGGCGCTGGGGCTCACGGAGTCGACGCTCTACCCGGTGCTCAAGCGCCTTGAGAGGGTCGGTCAGGTATCCGTTCGCTCGTCTGAGCACAACGGGAGGCTCCGCAAGTACTACCTGGCCACGGAGGCTGGGCGCGAGGCGATCGAGCGGTTCCGGGCGGAGCGCGCAGAGGTCCGGGCGGTCTACGACTACATCGAGACGGCAATCACGACTGATGGAACGGGGAGGCAATCATGACGAAGGACGAGTATCTCTCCGAGCTGAGGGTGGGGCTTGCCGCGTTCTCAAAGGACGAGGTTGATCGTGCTGTCTCCTTCTACGAGGAGATGGTTGACGATCGCGTCGAGGCGGGTGTCTCCGAGGAGGAGGCCGTTGGGTCGCTCGAGCCCCCGGCGGAGGCCGCGGCGCGCATCATCTCCGAGATGCCCGCCGTCCCGCGGGCGGCGGCGCGGCTCAGGTCACCCAAGACCCCGAGGTCGTGGTTTGTGGCGTTCATCGTGGCCGCCGTGATCGGTTCGCCCGTGTGGATCCCCCTGACCCTCGGCGTGATCATGGCGGTCATCGGATGCTTCATAGGCCTCTTCGGTCTGCTTGTGGCTGTATGGGCTATTGCCGCGTCGATGTTGCTCGGGGCTCCCATCGGCCTCCTGTACCTTGTGGCGGGCGTCAAGGCGGGGAGCGTTGCCGGCGCGCTGATGGGGCTTGGCTGTGGCGTCGCCGTTGCTGGCGTGGGGGTGTTCGGCATCCATCTGGCCGTTGCCGCTTCGAAGCTGCTGGTCAGGGCAATCGTCTGGTGCGCTCGCGCCGTCGCGTCCCCCTTCGTTCGCTCCGAGGTGCCCCGGTGGGAGTGGGGTTCCATGCATCCCACTTGGAATCTCGTGCACCTCGTGGCGGCTGTCATGATCGGTGCGGGGCTCGTGCTGGGCCTTGCCGGTTGGAGCTGCACGGGGTTCGACTCGGCGTCAGCCTCGTTTGAGATGGCGCGGACGACGGCGTCGGCCAACGAGTTCACGAATCCTCTTGGCTTGCAGCTGTTCTACGCTGGTGCCGAGCCGGACAATTTGCGGAGCTAGTCCACGATGACAAGGAATGTCGTGTAGAGACCCAGATGGAGCCTGTCGCTGTTTTCGATTTCCACCGGGGGATAGATCTTGCCAGGTTCGCGTTGGTCGCGCGGCGGCTCAATCACAATATCGCCGTCGCCCGCGCCCGATTCGAGCACTGTGCCGTTGGTCGACCCAAGGCCCTGGGCGTACCAGTGTCCACCTTCGAACCAAATGCGGAGATGCTCGCGCGATGCATCAGCGCCTACATCGGTGATGCTGGGCGAGGTTTTGGGCAAGGACCCAATTACCGTGCCGCGCGGATCGCGTGTGAGGGGATGGATTTGCATGTCGGCGCAGTTGTCGGCATGGGTTCTGAGCAGACCGAGGTTGGGGGCGACAGCGTGCGGCTGCTCCAGGCTGCTCATAAAGCCACGTCCGACGGTAGTTTCGGTGGTGCCAAAGTGCCCGCCTGTCTTGCTGTCGCAAAAGCGCTCGACGGTGGCCACGCCCTGAACGGGATCGGCGAGTGCGCCCGTCGCCACAAAGAGCATCAGGAAGAGTGCGCTCTTTTCGCGCAAGGCATTGCCGTCAAAGATGTCGATGCGATTGAGGGCATTTGCATATAGGCGGCTGTCCAGCTTGTAGCTGGTGAGAGCCGACATCATTTCGTTGGCGGCCGGACCGCGATAGTGCTCGGCGATTGCCTGATAGGCGGACTCACCGCCGCCGAGCTTGCTGCAGATTGCCACGGAAAGGTTGAGCGTGGTGACGGTAAAGTCGCTGTAGATGGCGGGCGCGCACTGGTCAGGCTCGCGATGGACGATGTAGCGGGTGAGATACGAGCGGTTGGAAGAGCATTTCTCGAGCAGGGTACTGCCGAGATAAGAGTTTCCATTGATGAGCATTCGGGCGATCTCGAGATGTTTAAGACCGCCGAACGAGCGAATATCGTTATAGAGGACCGAGCAAGGCGTCTCTGCTGCCACGGATACCTCCTTTGATTGCTTCCTAGCCAATAAGGCGATAGGAATTAATGGCCCCCGGTGGGCGACGTATTAAATGGCTGCGCAACATGTAGCGTAACCAAAGCAATATTATAGGCCATATGTTCGAAATTGCAGGAAGACTGGGAGATTTGGTTTGGACTGGACGGAAATCCCCCCTCTGTCTTGATCTATAACAATTAGGACCGAGTTTACTCGGTAACTGTTACAGATTGAGATGTTTGTGAACCGTGTCGACCGTTTGTCTCGATCTGTAACGTGTAGACCCGGTTTTGCCTCGTAACTGTTACAGATTGAGACAATCGGCCCAGACCCGCTCCATCCGCCCCGTCATCTGTGGTTTACGTGGGGTCATGCGAACCGAGGGTATACTAACCGGCGGCGAATCTGCTCCATCGCTTAGGGCCGCTGCGTCTGGACGGCGCGTGAAAGGCTGCCAAAGCGATCGCCAGCGTGCTGAGCAACGTCCTCTCTGTGCGCACCTGTTTTGTATGTATTAGCGCACTACCAAGCACGCCCCGCGCGGCTGCATGCCGTGCCCATAACGCGTGCAGATAAGGAACAACAACATATGCGTAATTCTGTATCTGACGTCACGGACGCCGAGATTCTGGACGAGACCCGCGAGGCCATGACCCAGGCTGCCTTCGATGCTGCCGACGAGGCCAATGCTGCCCAGGCCGTCGAGTCCGCGACCGAGAGCCTGCCCGCCTTTGACGAGCTGGGACTTTCGGACGAGATGCTTCGTGCCATCGAGAACCTGGGCTACACGGCGCCCACGCCTGTCCAGGCTGGCTCCATCCCCGTGGTGCTCGAGGGCCGCGACCTGCTTGCCGCCGCTCAGACCGGCACCGGCAAGACGGCCGCCTTTTTGCTGCCGACCATGAACAATCTGGAGCACATCGCTCCGCCCAAACCCGTGCGTGAGCGCGGCGGTCGCAACCGTCGTCGCGGTGCTAAAAAGCCCGAGGGCAACGGCCGCGGCCCCGTGATGCTCGTCATCACCCCCACGCGTGAGCTTGCCCAGCAAATCGACGAGGTCGCGAGCAAAATCGCCGACGTCACCGGCCATGTCGCCGTGACCGTCGTGGGCGGCGTGAGCTACAAGCCCCAGACCGCGGCGCTCAAGTACGGCTGCGACATCCTGGTCGCCACGCCGGGCCGTCTGGTCGATCTGATCGAGCAGGGTGCCTGCCACCTGGACGAGGTCAAGGTGCTGGTGCTCGACGAGGCCGACCGCATGCTCGACATGGGCTTTTTGCCCGCCGTCCGCCGTATTGTGTGCGAGACGCCGACCGAGCGCCAGACGCTGCTGTTCTCGGCCACGCTCGACGAGGAGGCCGTGGGCGAGATTACCGACCTGGTGAGCGATCCGGCCCGCGTGGAGATCGCGCCTGCCACGTCGACCGCCGACACCGTCGATCAGTTTGTGTTTCCAGTGTCCATCGAGGCCAAGAACAACCTGCTGCCCGAGTTCCTCAAAAAGGAGGGCCCGGAGCGCACTATCGTCTTCATGCGCACCAAGCATCGCGCCGACAGCTGCTGCCGTCGTCTGGAGCGCAAGGGCATCAAGGCTGCCGCGATCCACGGCAACCGTAGCCAGGCGCAGCGCGAGCGCGCGCTTTCTGCCTTCCGCGACGGCACCGTCGACGTGCTGGTGGCGACCGACGTGCTCGCCCGCGGCATCGACATCAGCGATGTGCGCTACGTCGTGAACTTTGACGTGCCGGCCGAGCCGACCGACTACATCCACCGCATTGGCCGCACGGGCCGCGCCGGCGAGCTGGGCTGGGCCATCACGTTTGTGACCGAGCAGGATGTCGATGAGTTCTACGAGATCGAGAAGCTCATGGACAAGACGGCCGACATCTACGAGGCCGGCGACCTGCATGTGGGTCCCAATCCGCCCGCGGTTGACCCCGAGCGCGACCCTGCGGCCTTTAAGGTGAAGAAGAAGACCAAGCGCGGCAAGTCCAAGAGCAAGAAGAAGCTTGAGCAGGCGCGTCGCGACGGCAAGCGCAACGGCGACGATTACGGCGATGTGGCCGGTCGTTCCAACCGTGGTCGCGGCGACGGCGAGCGTCCGAGCCGTCCCAAGCGTGGCGGCAAGACCCGCGTGCGCGAGGGCGTTCAGGCTCGCGTGGACGAGGCTGTGGAGAGCGTGGCCCGCGAGGTGGCTGCCGAGGAGCGCGTCAATGCTGGTGCCGTTGAGCAGGCCCCGTGCGGCAACCGCGCCGAGCGTCGTGCCAAGCAGTTCCAGGGCGAGGCACACCGCCGTCGCCGTGAGGACGAGGACCGCGGCGGTCGTCGCCGTGTCGAGCGCGAGGACGAGGGTCGTGGATCGCGTGGCGGCAAACGCGGTGCGGGCGACCGTCGTCGTTCCGGTCGCGATGGCGAGCGCGGCGGGCGTGATGAGCGTCGTGGCGGCGAAGGCCGTGGCTCGCGTGACGAGCGTGGTACCCGCGGCGGCAAGCGCTTTGACGAGCGCGGAGGCCGCGAGGGCGGCCGCGGTGGCGAGCGTCGCGAGGGCGCTCGTGGCAAAGGTGGCCGTAGCGGCGCCGGTCGTTCGAATGAGTCGCGCGATCGTCGCGACCCGCGTGCCAGCCGCGATCGTCGCGATGACTGGCGCAACTACGACGACACCCGCGAGGAGCGCCGTGGCGGCAACCAGGCCGGCTCCCGCGGCGGTCGTGCCGGCGGTCGCGATAACCGTGGCAGCTATGGCAACAGCCGTGGCGGCAAGCGCGGCGGCAGCTCCCGTCGTCCCGGCGACGGCGGCGGCAAGCGCAAGTAACACACGTGTCGCGCGGTAAGGCGAGATGAATTTGGGCCCCGAGCAGACTATGCTCGGGGTCCTTTTTAGTGGGCGCAGTTTGAGGTGGGCCGGCTCCCTAACGAAAATGCACGGAGACGGTCGCGGCAAGAGATGTGGGCTATCGGCTTAGTTGGAGATTCGCGTATGCGGGGTTCTGGCATCGACGGAGAACGTGAAACTCCCCACTGACACGCGGCGGCTGCGGTGCCCGGGCGGATACGCCAGGGATTCCGCTCGCCGTCTGGCACCCCTGCTGCCATTTGGCTTTCACGCTCGCATTCTTTTGGATGTGAGCGTGTTTTTTCACGGCATGCACGGGTCCCCTCGGGTGCACCGTGCATTTTTGGGAGTATTCAGCAGGCCGGGGCGGCTGCATACGCACCGGAAGCGTCTTTTTGGGCCAGCGAGATCCTTCGACAGACTATTTGGGTTGGCGGACGGGGTCCGGCGCGGCGATATCACACGTTTCGCGTCGCGCCGGGCCCCAAAATGACGCCGATTGCGCGGCTTCCCCGATTCGCGGCGTCGCCGACGGGGACCGCGATGCTGAATACTCCGGTTTTTGCACGGTCCAAGCGGGGGTACGTTGGGACGGGAAGGGGTGCCCCCGTCTTTTTATGCATGACGCAAGCGAAATTATGCAAGACAATAGGGCACCATGCACCGGATACCCAGATTGGGGGCGACATGCGCCGCGATACGGGGTCGGGTGCCTCACCGGGAATAGCCACGAGGGTTACAAAACTATAGAGACATCCAAATATCGCCTAAATACCGTTTATCGAAGAAAAAATACCGCTCACCGGTCATAATGACTATTCAGGCTTTGGGCTTGTCTACAATAGCTCCCGTAAAAAGAAATGCGGAAGGTTACCGAGTCCCTCGGACGTGGGCCTAACCAAAGTCTTTGAACGGATGTGTCTCTATGGACGCATTCGCTTGATTTTGGTTGGGCTATATTTATGAAGGGACATGCCACCATGGGTTTCTTTTCTCGCCTGATGGGCGGTTCGGATGAGCAGAAGACTGCAACTTCCGAGTTCGAAATCCTCGCTCCTGTTTCCGGCGAGCTTGTTCATCTAGAAAATACCAATGACCCCGCTTTTAGCAGCCGTGCCGTGGGCGATGGCGTTGCCGTGGTTCCCCAAGAGGGAACGGTGTGCGCTCCTGTTTCCGGTACCGTCGCGGCGCTGTTCCCGACCGAGCATGCACTGGGCATCATGTCCGACGACAGCTCTGCTCAGGTGATGCTGCATATCGGAATCGACACTGTTAAACTTGAGGGCAAGGGCTTCCATGCGCTTGTTGCCCAGGGTGACCATGTCGACGCGGGCCAGCCCCTCGTTGAGGTCGATTTTGACGCGGTCCGCGCCGCCGGCTTCGATCCCACGGTCTTCGTTATCGTGTGCGAGCGTTCGGAGAACTCGACTCTTCGTGAGCACGCTTCCGGCCCTGTCGCTGTTAAAGAGCCTGTCGTCTGGCTTTCCGAGTAAATTCTTTTGGTGGGTACCGTGGTTATCAAGCGAGTTTTCAACAATAACGTCGCAATGGTCACTTCGGACGATGGCTCCGAGCTCATTGTCATCGGTCGAGGCCTCTGCTTTGGCCGTCATGCCGGCGACGCTATCGATGAAGCATCGGTCGAAAAGACCTATGCGCTGCAGGAGGGCACTTCTCAGGATTCGCGTACGATTGACCGCTTGGCACATCTTTTGGAGTCCATCCCCACCGTCAACCTCGTGATTTCCGAGGACATCGTTCAGATGCTTCGTCGAGAGCTCAATGTTGATGTCAACGACAAGATTCTCATTGCTCTCGCAGACCATATCAGCCTTGCTTTGGAGCGCGAGCGCAAGGGCGTCCCCTGCGAGAATCCGTTGCTGCTCGAGATCCAGCAGTTCTATCGCAAGGAGTATGCGCTTGCGGGCCGTGCGCTGCAGATTGTCAAGGAGTATATGGGCTTCCAGATGAGCGAAGAAGAGCAGGGTTTTATTACGCTGCATATCGTCAACGCCACCATGCCACAACGCTCCGACCGTCTCATCATCTCGGTCCAGCTTGTTCGCGACGTGCTCGCGATTGTTTCCGAGCGCTATGCTACGACCCTCGATGATACCTCGCTGCCCTATGAGCGTTTCGTTCGTCACCTGCAGTTTTTCGCGCAGCGAGCGCTCGATCCTGCGGCCGGGCAAATCAATGGCGACGCGCTGTTCCGAATCGATGAAACGGCGTATCCGTGCGCATTCTCGTGCGCGGACGCCATAGCCGCCCACTTGTCGTCTACCTATAACGTTGTCGTTACCAATGCCGAGAAGAGTTATCTCGCGTACCACATTGTTAACCTGCTTGGAGAACCTGGTCTCTAGGCATAACGTGCCCACACATCGATTGATATAAGGCAAGGCTCACGGTCTTGTCCAGGGCACATCTGTCTTAATTTGCGGAAAAGGAAGGGGAGTACCGCTATGACCGCAAAAAAGAAGTTCAATTTCAAAGCGCCGTTGGAGGTGTTCGCGAAGTCGATCGTTCAGCCGATGATGTATCTCTCGGTTGCCGGCATCCTGCTCATCGTGGGCATCATTCTGACCAACAAGACCATCTGCGCTGTGGTCCCCGTGCTGGGCTCCGGCCCGTTCCAGCTTGTGGGCGCCGTTGTCTATCAGTCGCTGATGTTTATCATCAACAACCTTTCGATTCTGTTCTGCGTGGGCATCGCCGGCGCCATGGCAAAGAAGAACAAGGGCCATGCTTCGCTGATCGCCCTGATGTCGTTCTTCCTGTTCCTGCAGGCCAATAACATCGTGCTCAACGCCACCGGTTCTCTTGCCGAGGCGAGCGGCATGCTCGGCCTTACCGGAACCGGCCAGAGCACCGTTATGGGCATTCAGGTGCTCGATACCGGCGTGTTTGGCGGCATCATTCTTGGTTGCATCACCGGTGCCGTGTTCAACAAGTACTCGAACAAGCAGTTCCCCATTGCTCTTTCGATGTTCTCGGGCGTTCGCTTTCCGTTCCTGATCATGATCATCATCTCCTGGATCATGGGCGCTGGCTTCTGCATCGTTTGGCCTCCGGTTCAGGGCGCCATCTCCTCCGTTGCCGGCATCATTAAGGAGTCGGGCAACATCGGTCTGTTTATCTACGGCATGCTCAACAAGTTGCTCGTTCCCACCGGCCTGCACCACCTCATCTACACCCCGTTCCAGTTCTCCGATGTGGGCGGCACCCTTACGCTGGGTGATCAGGTTATCGCCGGCGCCTATCCCATCCGTGTTGCCGAGATGGCGATGGCGGGCCAGCCCTTCTCCGATAGCACCTACTTCAACAGCTACACCTTCAACAACCTGTGGCCCTACATCGGTATCGGTCTCGCCTTTATCTTCACCGCTTACAAGGGGAACAAGGATAAGACCAAGGCCGTTATCATCCCGCTGATCATCACCGCCGTGCTCTCCTGCGTGACCGAGCCCATGGACTTCCTCTTTGTCTTTGCCGCTCCCGTGCTCTTTGTCGTTCACTCGGTTCTTTCCGGCATCTTCCTGGTTCTGCTCAAGGTCCTCTCCGTGCCCGCTTCGACTGCAGGCGGCATCATCAACATCGTGGTCTCCAACCTGGTCCTCGGTGTCGACAAGACCAACTGGCCGGTCATGCTGGTGCTCGGAGTCGTCAACGCCGCTCTGTACTTCTTCCTCTTCACCTTCCTTATTAAGAAGCTCAACCTCCACACGCCTGGTCGCGAGGAGGAGTCCGAGCTCGCCGAGTCCGTTGCCGAGGGCGAGGCCGCCGCGTCTGTCGCGGTGAAGCAGGGCGCTGTCGCCGATGCTCCCGCGCAGGGTGTTGACGCAGGCATCGCCGACCTGGTCGCAGGTCTTGGCGGCAAGGACAACATCGAGGAGCTCGAGAACTGCTTTACGCGTCTCCGCGTGAACGTTAAGAACCCGGACCTCATCAATGAGGACCTCATCAACCACGTGCCCAACAGCGGCATCAACCGCAACGGCAACAATATCCAGATCATCTTTGGCATGAAGGTCGCCGAGATGCGCGACAAGGTCGAAAACGCAATTGAGAAGGAGCAGTAAACAATGATCATTACTCTGTGTGGTGGCGGATCCACCTTTACCCCCGGCATCGTCAAGTCCATCGCTCTGCGCAAGGACGAGCTCGACGTTGACGAGATTCGCCTGTACGACATCAACGAGGAGCGCCAGCGCAAGATCGGCGTGCTCGTGGACTGGATTCTGCACGAGGACCTCGGCCTGGACATCAAGCTCACGGTGACCACCGACAAGAAGACGGCTTTTACCGACGCGAGCTTCGTGTTTGCCCAGATGCGCGTGGGCGGCTACGCCATGCGCGAGCAGGACGAGAAGATTCCGCTGCGTCACGGCTGCGTGGGCCAGGAGACTTGCGGTTGCGGCGGCCTTGCCTACGGCATGCGCACCATCTTCCCCATGGTCGAGCTGATCGATGACGTTGAGAAGTACGCCAAGAAGGACTACTGGATTCTCAACTACTCCAACCCTGCCGCCATCGTGTCCGAGGGCTGCCGCGTGCTGCGTCCTAATGCTCGCATCATCAACATCTGCGACATGCCGATCGCGATCATCGATGTGGTTTGCGCCGCGCTCGATATCGACAAGAAGGATGTCGAGTACGATTACTTTGGCCTCAACCACTTTGGTTGGTTCACCTCGATCCGCCACAAGGGCGAGGAGGTGCTCCCGCAGTTGCGCGAGTACATCAAGGAGCATGAGATTCTGCTGCCCGACTCCTACCTCAAGGGCATGGGCTCGCTCATGGCAAAGAAGCCCGAGGAGGCCACTGACGAGCACCCCGAGCAGAACCGCCACACCAAGGGCAGCTGGTACTACGTCTGGAAGGGCGAGTACGAGATCATGGAGTGCTTCCCGGAGTACCTGCCCAACACGTATCTGAACTACTACCTGCAGCAGAAGGAGTTCGTCGAGCATTCCAACCCCGAGCGCACCCGTGCTAACGAGGTTGAGGAGACGCGTGAGAAGAACCTCTTCGACGGCATCGACCACTACGAGAAGACGGGCGAGATCGACGAGAGCACGTTCTATGCGGGCAGCCACGGCGACTGGATTGCCGATCTGGCTATCGCTCTGAAGAACGACACCAAGCAGCGCTTCCTGGTCATTTGCGAGAACAAGGGCGCTATCCCCAACATGCCCTACGACGCTATGGTCGAGCTGCCTGCCTACATTGGCAAGAATGGCCCCGAGGTCATCAGCCGCGACAACATTCCTCTGTTCCAGCAGGGCCTCATGATGCAGCAGCTGAACTCCGAGAAGCTCGTGGTCGAGGCTACGATCGAGGGTTCTTACGAGAAGGCGCTCAAGGCCTTTACGCTGAACAAGACCGTGCCTTCGATGAAGGTCGCCAAGGAGGTTCTCGACGACATGATCGAGGCCAACAAGGGTTACTGGCCCGAGCTTAAGTAAAAGCAACAGGGTCGCTGACCGCATACCTAGAGCAATGCCCCGTCCACGTGATTGCGTGGACGGGGCATTGTCATTTGGTAACGCGTTTTATCAAATATGGCATTTATCTGCGGAAATGTTCGTTTTCACCGCTAAGGACGACGTTTCATACCGCCTGCCGAAGCGTGTCGCTGCCAAACAATTTTATAGGTCAGTGTTGTGCGTGTAGCAACTTCGCCCGGCCTCGCCTCCGGGCTGCCATGTGAGAGGGGATCTTATGGCTCGACTGCACGTAATGGAACGCAGCCACGCTCAGGCCGTCATGGACGACCTGCACGATGCGCTCGGACGTCGTCTGGCGGTGAGTTCGCTCGCCCCGTGCCCCGTTGAGTTTACGGCAGCGCTCGTCAATCTGTGCTCCACCCAGAGCTGCGGCAAGTGTACGCCCTGCCGTGTGGGCCTGAGCGCGCTGAGCGATCTGCTCGCCGATGTGCTCGAGGGCCGCGCCGACGAGTCCACGCTCAATCTGATCGAGCGCACGGCACGTACCATCTATCTTTCGAGCGACTGCGCCATCGGTTACGAGGCCGGCGCCATGGCACTCACGGCTATTCGTGGCTTCCGTGATGACTTCGAGCATCACATTCGCGAGCACTCCTGCGGCTTTGACCGCGAGGCCCGCGTCCCGTGCGTTTCGGGCTGCCCGGCGCACGTCGACATTCCCGGGTACATTTCGCTGGTCGAGGCCGGCCGCTATGCCGACGCCGTCAAGGTCATCCGCAAGAACAATCCGCTGCCGCTCGTCTGCGGCCTGGTGTGCGAGCATCCCTGCGAGATGCACTGCCGCCGTGGCATGGTCGACGACCCCATGAACATCCTCGCCCTCAAGCGTTTTGCCGTCGAGCACAGTGACCTCAACGACCACAAGCCGCATGTAGTGGACAACACCGGCAAGCGCGTCGCCGTGATCGGCGGCGGCCCGGCCGGCCTTTCCTGCGCCTACTACCTGGCCGTGATGGGCCATAAGGTGACCATCTTTGAGCAGCGCCACCACCTGGGCGGCATGCTGCGCTATGGCATCCCCAGCTATCGTCTGCCGCGTGAGCGCCTGCAGGCCGAGATCGACTGGATCTTGAGCGCCGGCATCGACGTTGAGCTCGATCACTCCGTCAACGGCGAGGAACTCGCCCGCCTGCGCGACGAGTTCGATGCCGTCTACCTAGCCATCGGTGCCCACAGCGACAAGAAGCTCGGCCTTCCGGGCGAAGAGGCGCTCGGCGTGGAGTCGGCCGTCAAGATGCTGCGTGCCATCGGCGACGACGAGCTGCCCGACCTGAGCGGCCAGCGCGTGTGTGTCATCGGCGGCGGCAACGTTGCCATGGACGTGGCCCGTTCTGCTGTGCGCTGCGGTGCCGAAAAGGTGAGCATCGTCTACCGCCGTCGTATCTGCGACATGACGGCCCAGGATGCCGAGATTGCCGGCGCCCAGGCCGAGGGTTGCGAGGTTCTGGAGCTGACGGCCCCGCTCGCCATCGAGACGGATGAAGATGGTCGCGTGAGCGGCCTGCGCGTGCAGCCGCAGATTATCGGTGAGCCCCGTCGTGGGCGTCCGGCCCCGCGTGCCGCCGCCACACCCGAGCGCGTCATTCCCTGCGAGCGCGTGTTCGTGGCCATTGGCCAGGACATCGATTCCAAGCCGTTTGAGGACATGGGTATCGCCTGCAAGTGGGGTCGCGTCGTCACCGATTCGGACGGCGCCGTGCCCAACTTTGATGGCCTCTTTAGCGGCGGCGACTGCCAGACCGGTCCCGCCACCGTCATCCGTGCCATCAACGCCGGCCGCGTTGCTTCGGCAAATATCGACCGCTACTTGGGCTTTGACCACAAGATTAAGCTCGACGTTGAGCTGCCGACCGTGCAGTTTAAGGGCAAGCATGAGTGCGGCCGCTGCGAGCTGGGCGAGCGCGAGGCCGGCGAACGCATCCACGATTGGAATCTGGTCGAGCAGGGTCTTACCGAGGAGGAGGCGCGCCAGGAGGCAAGCCGCTGCCTGCGTTGCGACCACTTTGGCTTTGGGGCGTTTCGCGGAGGGAGGAACCTGGAATGGTAGAGCCCAACAAAACCACTGTCAGCGACAACACCGAAAGCGGAGCACTCAACATGGTCAAGCTCACGATCGATAACTGCGAGGTCGTCGTGCCCGAGCACACCACGATCCTAGACGCAGCCAAGTCCGTCGGCATTCAGATTCCCACCCTGTGCTACTTGCGCGATCTAAACGAGATCGGCGGCTGCCGCGTGTGCGTGGTCGAGGTTGCAGGCTGCGACCAGCTGGTTGCCGCCTGCAACAACTACGTGCTCGACGGCATGGTGGTCCACACCAACAGCCCCAAGGCCCGCGAGGCGCGCCGCACCAACGTGCAGCTGCTGCTGTCCCAGCACGACTCGCGCTGTACGAGCTGCGTGCGCAGTGGTAACTGCAACCTGCAGACCATCGCCAACGACCTGGGTATCTTCTATCTGCCGTACGAGCAGCACCTGGCGCGCGAGGGCTGGGACTTCGATTTCCCCATCATCCGCGACAACGACAAGTGCATTAAATGCATGCGCTGCATCAAGGTGTGCGAGAGCGTCCAGGGCTTGGGGATTTGGGACCTGACCAACCGCGCCACGCACACCGCCGTGGGCGCCCGCGGGCGTGCGCCGATCGGCAAGACCGACTGCGTCGCATGCGGCCAGTGCATCACGCATTGCCCCACGGGCGCGCTGCGCGAGCGAGACGATACCGAGACCGTGTTCGATGCCCTCGCCGATCCCGATAAGATCGTGCTGGTGCAGATTGCGCCGGCCGTGCGTAGCGCATGGGGCGAGGAGCTCGGCATTCCGCGCGAGGAGGCCACCGTCGAGCGCCTGGCCTGCGCACTGCGCCGTGTGGGCTTTGAGTACGTGTTCGACACCGATTTCTCAGCCGATCTCACCATTATGGAGGAGGGCTCCGAGCTGATCGAGCGCCTGGGCGCCGCCGCCAAGGGTGAGGGCGACAGCCGCGGCTGGCCCATGTTCACGAGCTGCTGCCCGGGCTGGGTGCGCTTTGTGAAGGCGCGCTATCCGGAGTTTGTTGACAGCCTGTCCACGTCCAAGTCGCCGCAGCAGATGTTTGGCGCTGTCGCCAAGACTTATTACGCCAAGGTTCTGGGCGTGGAGCCCGAGCGCCTGTTTGTGGTGTCCGTGATGCCGTGCACCGCCAAAAAGGCCGAGTGCGCGCTGCCGAGCATGGTGGGCGAGGACGGCGCGCCCGACATGGACGTTGCGCTGACGGTGCGCGAGATGGTACGCATGATCCGCGCAAGCCACGTGAGCGTCGGCACGCTGGTCGAGGAGCCGCTCGATACGCCGCTGGGCTTTGGCACGGGCGCGGGTATGATCTTTGGCGCCACGGGCGGCGTGATGGAGGCCGCCGTGCGCTCGGCCTATTACCTGGTGACGGGCAAGAATCCCGATGCCGACTTCTTTACCGAGATGCGTGGGCTCGACGGTTGGAAGGAAGCCATGGCCGATATCGATGGCACCAAGGTGCGCGTCGCCGTGGCGCACGGGCTGGGCAACGCCGCCCGCCTGCTCGATGCGATTCGCGACGGCCGTGCGAGCTATGACTTCGTCGAGGTCATGGCGTGTCCGGGCGGCTGCGTCGGTGGCGGTGGCCAGCCCATCCATGACGGCTGCGAGCTGGCGGCAGAGCGTGGCCAGGTTCTTTGGGGCCTCGATGCGGCAGCGGACATTCGCTTCTCGCACGAGAATCCCGATGTTCAGGCATGCTATCGCGAGTTCTTGGGCGCGCCGCTCTCGCCGCTGGCCGAGGAGTTGCTGCACACTGACCACCACGCCTGGACGATGCCTAACGAAGGGATGTGCTAACGATGCGCGCGTTTGATTTTGAGATGTCGCGCCGGGGGCTTGCCTCGGCGCTCGCCGTGGGCGCCCTGTCGCTTGTGCTCGCGGGCTGTGGCGGCGGGGCTGCCGGTGCCGGGTCCGCCGCGGGCTCGGCTGCCGCGGACGGCGCCGGTGCTGCTGCAGAGTCGGTCGAGGTGCACGTCGCCTCGCTCAAGGGGCCGACCTCGATTGGCCTGGTGCAGTTTATGGACCAGGCCGCAAACGGCGAGACGGACAATGAGTTCGACTTTGCGATCAACACTGCCGCCGACGAGATTGTGCCCAAGGTCATTCAGGGTGATATCGACATTGCCCTGGTGCCGGCCAACGTGGCGAGCGTGCTCTACAACAAGACCGAGGGCGCGGTGCAGGTCATCGACATCAACACGCTGGGCGTGCTGAACGTTGTGACGGGCGACGCGAGTGTGGCCTCGTTTGGCGATCTGGCGGGCCATACCGTCTACATGACGGGCAAGGGCACCACGCCGGAGTACGTCATGAACTACCTGCTGGAGCGCGCGGGCCTGACCGGCCAGGTGGCGCTTGAGTTTAAGAGCGAACCCACCGAGGTGCTGTCGGCCCTGCTTGCCGACCCGTCCGCCGTGGGCGTGCTGCCGGAGCCATTCAAGACCGCTGCCATCGCCAAGAGCGAGGGCAAGCTGTCGGCACCGGTGAGCCTGACCGATGTGTGGGACGAGCTCGCGGGTGACACGGGCTCCCGTTTGCTGACGGGCGTGACCGCGGTGCGCCGTGCCTTTGCCGAGGAGCATCCCGAGGCCGTTGCGGAGTTCTTGAGCTGCCATGCAGCGAGCGTTAAGGCTGTCAATGCGGCGCCGGCAGACTGGGCGCAGGCCGTGGTCGATGCCGGCATCGTGGACAACGCCAAGATCGCCGAGAAGGCGATTCCCGGGTGCATGCTTGTCTGCCAGACGGGCAAGGATATGAAGGCGGCACTTAGCGGGTATCTGCAGGTGCTGTCCGGCGCGGACGCGAGTGCCGTGGGTGGTAAACTTCCGGCTGACAATTTCTACTACATGGAGTAGCCCGTGCGTGCGTTTGCTCGACAAATGACAGAGCGTGCGAAGGCGGTGGCGGCAGCAGGTGCCGTCGCCGCCTTTTGGCTTGCCGTGTGGATGCTGGTGGCGGCGCTGGTGGCGCAGCCGCTGATTTTGCCGGGGCCGGGTGCTGTTGCCTTGGCGCTGCTGCGCCTGATATGCGATGCCGGCACGTGGGCGATTCTGGCGGGCTCGGGCGCGCGGATACTGGGCGGGCTGGCGCTTGCCGCGGTGTGTGGTGGTGTACTTGCCGGGTTTTCGTCTCGTTCGCGGGCGTTTGCGCACCTGGTGGCTCCGGCGCTGTCGTTTGTAAAGGCGACGCCGGTTGCCTGCGTGGTGGTCCTGCTGCTTATCTGGCTGGGATCGGCGCGCGTGAGCATTGCCGCGGTCTTTTTGATGGCGCTGCCGGGCGTGTATTTTTCGCTGGCCGAGGGCTTGACGCAGGCTGATCAGCCGCTGGAGCAGATGTTCCGTCTGCATGGCGTGCGCGGCTGGCGACTGTTTTGCGCCCATACCTGGCGCGAAGTCCTGCCGTTTGTGCTTTCTTGTGCGCGTGCCGTGATCGGCATGAGCTGGAAGGCCGGTGTGGCAGCCGAGCTGATCGGCATGGCGGTGGGCACCGTGGGTGAGCGCATCTATCAGGCGAAGCTTTTGATTGAGACGGCCGACCTGCTGGCTTGGACCGTGCTGGTCGTTGCCGCCTCGTGGGCGTGTGAGCGCGTGCTGGTGTGGCTGCTGCGGGTTTCGGGGCCCGTGGCGTGGGGTGCGGCCGTGCGGGCGCATGGGCATGGGCTGCGCGGGCGTGCGAGGGCTGCGGGCGATGGCGCTGCAGCGGAGCTTGCGCTTGCCGTGGGCGATTGCGCGCCCTGGGCGCCGGCGCTGGACGGTCTGGTGCTCAACGTGCCCGCGGGCGGGCGTATCTGTGTGATGGGCGCCTCGGGTGCGGGTAAGTCGACGCTCCTTGCCCTTGCGGCAGGGGAGTGCGCACCGTGCTCGATGGTGTTTCAGGATGCACGCTTGGTCGAGTCCGCCTCGGCGCTGGATAACGTGCTGGTGTGCGCCGATGCACGCGTGGACGCCTCGAGTGCTGCGGCCCTGTTGCGCTTGCTGGTGCCGGGGGTCGATGTGCATGCTCGCGTGGCCGAGCTTTCGGGCGGGCAGCGCCGTCGTGTTGAGATCGCCCGAGCTCTGCTGTGCCCAGGCGATGCGGTGATTCTGGACGAGCCCTTTACCGGTCTAGATACCGCTGCGCGCGACGCATGCGCCGAGGTCGTGCTCGACTTGCTCGACGGCCGCATGCTCCTGCTTGCCACGCACGATGTCGCCGACGCTCAGGCCCTCGATATCTCGGACATCATCACGCTCTAAATACTAATTCAGCAACAAAATGATCCGTTTTCCTCCGTCCCCATGGGGTCGGGTGTGGTATTCTATCTGCGTGGTAATACTTAGGAATACCAAGTAATACCAACGCCGCAGAAACAAACTCCAGATGCGGGCCAATCGGGTTGCCTTCACAGCCCGTCGCCCAGCCGCGTGGCCCGCATCTATCCGCACTACCGTCGTTTCAAAAAGGAAGCGCCATGGCAGAACACATGACCCCCGTAGTCGCGAAGGTCTTGCCCGAGGAAAAGGCGGCCTTCGCGGCGGCAACCCAGCTCGTGGGCACCACGCCGTCCAACGCCATCCGCATGTTTATCGCCGCATTCAATCGCTGCGGCACCTTCCCGTTCGACATTTCGCCCAACGGGGCTTTTGGCACTGCGCCCGATTCTCATCAATAAGTGATCCGTTTTCCTCCGTCCCCATGGGATCAGCTCTCTGCCAAGTTGTGGTAGAACTAGGGAACGGTTTTGAGGAGGTTGGCATGCTCAATGCGATGATTTGGGCGCTTGCCTGTTTTGGCGTCGTCGCTGCCGATATCGCCCTGAGCGTGGTTTTGTTCTCCGCTCTGGGCGTCGCATCGGTGTTCATGGGCTTTTCGATTGACGGCCTCGATATTCAATTGCTTCAGGCTGTCGCGCAGACGGCATCGTTTTTAATGGCGCTGCTGTGGTGGCGTTATCTGTGGCCGCGTTCGTTTATGGCACGCCGGCAAAGCGCGCATCCGCTCGGCGGGGGAGCAAATGCTGCATGGAAGCGCATCGCATGCGTTGTCGTGATCGGCCTATCCATGCAGGTGGTCATTAGCTACCTATGCGACGGCGTGCTGTCGCTGCTGCCCGAGGTTGCGGCGGACTATAGCGAGCTCGTCGAGGAAACAGGCTTGGGCGATACCAACCTTCTTGCCGTCCTGACCACGGTGCTCGGCGCTCCGTTTTGCGAGGAGTTGCTGGTGCGCGGCATTGTTTTTGAGTTTTCGCTACGAGCGTTTAATCCGCAGTGCCGTCCACTTTGGAAGCGCCGGCGTCGTGCGAGCGCGCAGGACGGCGCCATGGTACCCTGGGCGGCCCCGAGCGCGCGGGGTATCGCCGCGGCAATCGTGCTGCAGGCGGCAATCTTCGGTTTTATGCACATGAACTGGGTGCAGGGCTGCTATGCGGGTGCCGCGGGCATCATTTTTGGTTGGGTGCTCGTGACCACCGGAAAGCTTCGCTATACGATTCTGCTGCACTTTGCCTTTAATGCCGGGTCGTACCTGATGGGTCTGTTGTGGTTTGTGAACACACCGCTCGACGTGATAATCACGGTCGCTATCGCCGGCGTCATCCTCGTTGAGGCAATGCGCTCGCTGCGCCACGCGTGTGGGATGGACGCAGCGAGCGCACCGCTGCCCTAGTTGCGGCGACCGCCTCCGTTGGCGCCCTGACGCCCCTGAGCTGCACGGTTGCGCCCGGCAGTGTTTTGCGCGCGCGACATGCCGCTGTGCCCCTTGCTGTCCTTGGGCCCCTTGCCAGCGCCGCCAGAGCCGCCGTGGGCCTTGCCGCCCTTCTTGCCGGTGCCATGCCCACCGCCAGCAGACGTCTCGCCCGGGCGCGGCGGCACGGGGCGGATTAGACAGTGTTTGGTGTAGCCGATCAGGTCACGACGTCCGGCTTTTTCCAGCGCCTCGCGTACCAGCTTGTAGTTCTCGGGTTTGCGATACTGGATGAGCGCACGCTGCATGGCCTTTTCGTGCGGGTCGCGTGCCACGTAGATCGGCTCCATGGTGCATGGGTCCACGCCGGTGTAGTACATGCAGGTCGACATGGTGGACGGGGTGGGGTAGAAGTCCTGCACCTGCTCGGGCATATAACCCATGTCGCGTACGGCCTCGGCCAGGTCCACGGCTTCCTTCATCGTCGAGCCAGGATGGCTCGAGATCAGATACGGCACCACGTACTGCTTGAGTCCGTATTCGCGGTTCAAGCGTTCAAATTTGCGGCAGAACGCGTCGTAGACGGCTCGGCTCGGCTTGCCCATTACGGAGAGCACCGCGTCGCTCACATGCTCGGGCGCTACGCGCAGCTGGCCCGAGACATGGTGCTCCAGCAGCTCGCGCAAAAACTCGTCCGAGGCGTCGGCCATGGTGTAGTCAAAGCGGATGCCGCTGCGGACGAAGACCTTCTTGACGCCCGGCAGCTGGCGCAGATCGCGCAGCAACTGTGTGTAGCCGCTCTCGTCGACCACCATGTTTTTGCATACGCTCGGCCACAGGCAGCGCTTGTTCTTGCACACGCCGTGCTTGAGCTGCTTGTCACAGGCCGGGCGGCTAAAGTTAGCCGTCGGTCCGCCCACGTCGTTGATGTAGCCCTTAAACTCGGGATCGCGCGTGAGCAGCTCGGCCTCGCGCATGATCGAGTCGTGGCTGCGCATCTGCAGTACGCGGCCCTGGTGGAAGGTGAGGGCGCAAAACGAGCACTCGCCAAAACAGCCGCGGTTGGAGCTAATGGAAAATTTGATTTCGGCAAAGGCCGGTACGCCGCCCGCCGCGTCGTAGTCGGGATGCCAATCGCGGGCGTAGGGAAGCTCGGCCACCTCGTCCATCTCGTCGGTGGAAAGCGTCGCCGATGGCGGGTTCTGCACCACATAGACGCTGTTGGGATAGGGCTCTACCAGGCGATGACCGGTGATGGGGTCCATATTCTGCTGCTGCACGTTAAAGCTGCGCGCGTAGTTGAGCTTGTCGGCGGTAAGGTCGTCCCAGCTGGGCAGCAGGTCGTAGTCGTAGACCTCGTCGAGCGAACCCGTGCGGTAGACGGTGCCGTTGATATAGGTGATCTGGTCGACGGGCAGTCCCGCGTCGAGCGCGTCGGCGATCTCGACAATCGCGTGCTCGCCCATGCCGTAGATGAGGATGTCGGCGCCCGAGTCGAGCAGTACCGAGCGCTTGAGCTTGTCCTGCCAGTAGTCGTAGTGGGCCAGACGGCGCAGGCTTGCCTCGATGCCGCCGATGATGACGGGGGCGTCCTTGAACGTCTGGCGGATGAGGTTACCGTAGACCGTGACGGCACGATTGGGACGGCGCCCCTCCTCGCCACCAGGGGTATAGGCGTCGGTGTGGCGGCGGTGCTTGGTCACCGAATAGTGGTTGACCATGGAGTCCATGTTGCCGGCGCTGACGAGAAAGCCCAGGCGCGGCTCGCCGAGCACCGTGATGCTGGCGGGGTCGGTCCAGTCGGGCTGACAGATAATGCCCACTTTGTAGCCGTGTGCGTCGAGTACGCGGCTGATGATGGCCATACCAAAGCTGGGGTGGTCCACGTAGGCGTCGCCGCAGATGTAGACAAAGTCGCACTGGTCCCAACCGCGTGCATCCATGTCGGCGCGGCTGACGGGGAGGAACCTATCGCGGCCCGGGCGCCAGGGGCGTGAGGGAGCTGCTGGAGCATGAGTGGTGTGCCCACCCTGCGCCTTGCCGCCGCGCTTTTGCTGCTGGCCCTGTTTGCCCTGCTGACTGCGCTGGTTGTTCTGAGCGTGCTGAGGCTTTTTTGCCACGATCCCTCCCGGTGTTTGTATGCTGCACGTAATTGTAACCAGTCTTTTTGGGACGGGGCTAAAAAGACTGGTGGAGTACACGAGGCGTCGGGCGTCGGGTGTGGCGCCGAGCCCGCCGTTTGTTTCCAGACTGTGTATCTGCGCGTTGGGGAGCCCGTCTCGCGGGCGCGCCATGTTGTCAATGGGTTACAGTATGAACGGCGGCTATGTTTCCGCCAACGCACGAGAGAGTCGTCAACAAGGAGGATGCACGACGATGCAGCGTGCCAAACAGATATCGGAATCTATTGAGCTGGGCATCATCTTGGCGCTCGCCGGTGGCTTTATGGACGTCTATTCGTACATTGGGCGCGATCATGTTTTCGCCAACGCGCAGACAGGCAACATCCTACTCGTTGGCGTGAGCATCTCGGAGGGCAATTGGGCACTTGCGGGGCGTTACTTCTTCCCTGTGGTTTCGTTTGCTGTGGGCATTATGCTTGCCGACCTGGTACACGAGCGTTTTGGCAGCGTGATCCACTGGCGTCAGGTGACGGTGTTCTTTGAAGCCGTCATCTTGCTGGGCGTGAGTTTTATTCCCGGTGGCGATTTCAACCTGCTCGCCAACTGCCTCACTTCGTTTGCCTGCGGTATGCAAGTCGAGAGCTTCCGCAAGATCCACGGTCACGGCATCGCCACGACCATGTGTATCGGCAACCTCCGTAATGCCTTGCAAAACGTGGACGATTACATCATTACCCACAAGCGCGGCTTTTTGGAAAACGGCCTGCTGTACTTTGGTGTGATCTTTACCTTTGTGTTTGGTGCCGTGCTGGGCAATTGGTGCATTGAGCGCATGGGTCTGCACGCCATCGTCGTGGCGAGCGCGCTGCTGTTTGTCGCGTTTGCCATCATGTTCATCGACCGCGAGCGCGACCTGCGTTTTCGCTGGAAGCTTGCGGCCGAGGCTTGGAAAGAGGGCTGTCGAAAGTAACCGAATGCGGCAAAGGGACAGCCCCTTTGCCGCAATATATTTTCATCTTCTGTTGAAACGCTTTAACAATTTTGATGTTCTCACGTGTTTTTTGTTTCAAAAGCGTTAGGATGGGACTCATAGCGTGGGGCGTAATGGGTGCCCCGCACACGATGGGAGGCTATCAATGGCTAATCGTTTCGTTCTCAACACCATTTCTTATCATGGTTCTGGCGCCATCAAGGAGATCCCCGGCGAGCTCCAGCGTCGTGGTTACAAGAAGATTTTCGTCTGCTCCGATCCCGACCTGGTCAAGTTTGGCGTTACCGCCAAGGTAACCGACGAGCTCGACGCCGCTGGCATCGCTTGGAGCCTCTACTCCGAGATCAAGCCCAACCCCACCATCCAGAACGTCAAGGACGGCGTCGAGGCCTTCAAGGCCGCCGAGGCTGACGCTATCGTGACCATCGGTGGTGGCTCCTCCATGGACACCGCCAAGGCTATCGGCATCATCATCAACAACCCTGAGTTCGCCGATGTCCGCAGCCTCGAGGGCGTTGCTCCGACTAAGAACCACGCTGTGTTCACCATCGCCGTGCCGACGACCGCCGGTACTGCCGCCGAGGTGACCATCAACTACGTTATCACCGACCCCGAGAAGGTCCGCAAGTTCGTGTGCGTCGATACCAACGACGCCCCCGAGGTCGCCGTCGTCGACCCCGACATGATGGCTTCCATGCCCGCCGGCCTGACCGCTTCTACCGGCATGGATGCTCTGACCCACGCCATCGAGGGCTACACCACCAAGGGTGCTTGGGAGCTCTCCGACATGTTCCACTTTGAGGCCATTAAGCTGATCAGCGAGAACCTGCGCGACTCCGTTGCCGAGGCCAAGTCCGGTCAGCCCGGCTCCGGCCGCGAGGGCATGGCTCTTGGCCAGTATGTCGCCGGCATGGGCTTCTCCAACGTCGGCCTGGGCATCGACCACGCCATGGCTCACACCCTGTCCGCTCACTACGACACCCCGCACGGCGTCGCTTGCGCCATGCTGCTGCCGATCGCTATGGAGTTCAACAAGCCGGTTTGCGCCGAGCGCCTGGCCAAGGTTGCCGTTGCCATGGGTGTTGACACCACGGGCATGAGCACCGACGAGGCTGCCGACGCCGCCATCGCCGCCGTCAAGCAACTCTCCGCCGACGTGAACATCCCGCATGTCTGCGAGGCCATGAAGGCCGACGAGATCGAGGTCCTGGCCAAGGACGCCATGGCTGACGCCTGCTTCCCGGGCAACCCGCGCGAGGCGACGCTCGACGACGTTATCGAGCTCTTCAAGAAGATCTGCCCGGCTGCCTAGCCCAGTTTGGTGGTCCTTCGCCCGTAGGCGTATGGTCTTTTGACTTGCTGCTGGCCCCGCCGTGCTACGCGCGGCGGGGCTTTTTGTGCCGCGCCGATGCCCCAAGATGGGCAAAACCAAGGCATGCTGCCCGCTGCGGATAGGTGGTGCACTTCCCAGCGTGCATTTTTGGGAGTATTCAGCAAGCTCTGAAAAATGCATAACGTTGTGAATGGGCCGCAGTGGCCCGCAGACGCCCATCGACAACCATTGCGGGTGGGCTATCGATGAGCGGAGGGGGGCTGTCGCCGCGTTTTTGGTTTGCGACGACCTGCAACACTGCTGTAGCCGCGTCGCTTTGCCGTTTGTGATGGGGCTGACGGGGTCCACGGTGCTGAATACTCCGTTTTTTGCACGGTCCAAGGTGGGGTACCCTGAGACGAAGCAAAAAGATGACTCATATTTATGCAGATGCCGATAGGATTTATGCAAGATTAGGATTGTAAACCGGGCGCGTACACAAAACCGATGCGGGGACGTCTGGAGTCGGCTCGGTTTCTAGAGTATTGCATGTGCAGAACGGTTAAAATCGGGGCTCGGTCTTAGTTTTACTTGGAAGGATGCATATGGCTTCTAATGTTGATGCTTCTCTAGAGGAGACGCTCTCCTATATTACTGACCAGTTGAAGACGCTGACTTCTATTGCTTCACCTACGGGCTATACCCGTGCGGCGACTGATTATCTAATGGAAACGTTGCGCGAGATGGGGTTTGGGCCCGAGCGCTCCAATAAGGGCAACGTGTTGGTTGAGCTTGGCGGCGAGGGCGAGCCGCTCGTGTTGGCGAGCCATGTCGATACCCTGGGCGCCATGGTGCGCTCCATTAAGGACAATGGTCGCCTGCGCCCCACGACCCTCGGCGGGCATCAGTGGTCTACGGCCGATGGCGAGAACTGCACCGTCTACACGCGTGACGGCAATGTGTACACGGGTGTTGTCCTCAATACCGAGCCTTCGGCGCATGTGGCCGATGAGCCGGTCAAGACCATCGAGAAGAACATGGAAATCCTGCTCGACGAGAACGTCGACAGCAAGGACGACGTACTCGAGCTGGGCATTCAGACCGGAGACATCATCGCTATGGATCCGCGCACCACGGTGACGGAGAGCGGCTACATCAAGAGCCGCTTCCTTGACGACAAGCTGTCCGCGTCGATTCTGCTGGGTCTGGCTCGCGCCGTTGCTGGCGGTGGGGTGACCCTTTCGCGCAAGGTGTCGCTGCTCTTTACCGTGTACGAGGAGGTCGGCCACGGCGGTGCCTTTGTGCCGGCTGATACGCGCG
Organism: Collinsella sp. AM13-34; assembly: GCF_003473055.1. NCBI lineage: Bacteria > Bacillati > Actinomycetota > Coriobacteriia > Coriobacteriales > Coriobacteriaceae > Collinsella > Collinsella sp. AM13-34. Next base: position 27,402 of record NZ_QRLE01000025.1, read on the forward strand.
AGATGATCAGCGTGGACATGGGCTGCGTGGGCGACGACCTGGGCTGCACCGAGCGCATGGTGTCGATTTGCGCCAAGGATTCGGGCGGTCCGTACAACTACGACCTGGTAACCACGCTGTCCAACATCGCGCGCGAGCTTGAACTCGATTACGCCATCGATGTGTACCCGCATTACGGCTCGGACGTCGAGGCCACGCTTTCGGCCGGTTACGACATTCGCCATGGCCTGATCGGCCCCGGCGTGTACGCGAGCCACAACTACGAACGCAGCCACACCGACGGTGTGCGCAATACCTACGAGCTGGTCCGCGCCTACGTGCAGCGCTAAGGGGCAGTCCGTAACTCAGCCGAGCAATCACTAAGGCCCGATTTTTCGGGCCTTTTTTCAATTCAGTCCGTTTAGTATTATCTTGTATAAGATAAGTTATCTTAACGCGTGAAATACTTAACGAGGTGATGCGGCGCATGGATACATCGGAATACTTATCTATGGGTGATGCCGCCCGCCTGTTGGGCGTTACGAAAGCCCGCATATCGCAACTTGCCGCATCGGGGACGCTTGTGTGCGATATTGTGGGCGGCCGGAAGATGGTCGAGTACAATTCTGCGACCGCCTACCAAAAGGTCCGCAAGCGAGGACGCCGTCCTGCGGCCGATGTGGGACGCAAGTTTACGCTGATGTCGGCCGACCATGAGGTCGCGCATGTCTCATTTGATCCGACGCGCGAGTTTCCCTTCGAAATCGCCGAGGTCCTCGATGCGCAACGAATGCCGTTTGGCACATGCTCGAGCTCTTCTCCTACGGTGAATAAGCGGGCGCTCAATGCATGGTGGAGCCATCGGTCGGTGCCCGACGCCCGCCCCGGACTTATCTCGCGCTATCGCGAACTGGGAATTGCCAGCGGCATCGAGGTGCCGGTTGAGTGCCTGGGGCTGTCGCTTTCGGATTGCTATTGGTTGCGGCCGGCCGATTGCGAGGGACTCGAATGGCGAGACCTCAATTACTTCGAGAATGATTTTGAGCGGTCTGCGCCCGAGGGGCGTTCGGGTTGGCTGGAGGGCATCGGCCTTAAAAACCCCGACAACACGTCCGAGGGCGAGCTCCCTAAATCATGGATGATCCGCCGCGGCGTTCGCGTCTTGGCTAAAGGATGCGGCATGGATGACCAGCGGCCCTTTAACGAGGCGGTTGCAACGGCCCTGCACCGTCGCCTGCTACCCGAGGATGAGTTTGTTTCTTATACGGTTGAGCACATGTTTGATGGCCCCGTGTGCCTGTGCGATGACTTTCTTGATGGCCGCGAGGAATACGTTCCAGCCTTTTACGTTAAGGATGCACTTGGCGGTCAGCGAGGAAACTCGACGTACGACCGATACTGTCGCTACCTTGGTAAGCATGGAGCTGATGAGGCCGTTGTGAGAAGGTCCATGTCGCAGATGATTGTCTGCGATGCCCTTTTGGCCAATAGTGATCGCCATTGGCGAAACTTTGGCATCATCCGCAACGTCGACACCCTGGAGATAAAACCTGCACCGCTGTTCGATAGCGGCAACTGTCTGTGGTATAACGTGCCAACCGTCTTGCTCGCGGCTGGGGAGTTTGGGTTTTCCGCTAAGCCGTTTGGGCCCGACCCTTCCGCTCAGCTGGCGCTTGCGGACTCGCTCGATTGGTTCGATTTATCGCGGCTCAACGGATTTGTTGATGAGGCGATCGAGATTCTTTCGCAGAGCGAATGGGCAACGGCGGAGGGTCGACTCGAGGCCATTTGCCGCGGCCTCGAGCGTCGCGTAATCGAGGTTGGTGCCGCTGTTGAGGTACTTCGACACGTGCAGCGATAAACCCACGGCTACTTAAGTGCGGCAGTCACGGTACCGCCGCCCAGGACGATGTCGCCGCGATAGACTACAACGGCCTGGTCGGGGGCGATGGCTCGTTGCGGCTCGTCAAAAGTTAGCAGCATTTGTCCGCCGGCGCCACGTGTAAGGGTTGCTGCCTGGTCTTTCTGACGGTAGCGGTACTTGGCACCTACGCGAATGCCGCCGGCATCGAGCTCCGCCTCCATGCGTGCGTCCGGCGCGCTCCAGATCCACTCATCGGCAGTTAGCGCCGAGGCGGTTAGGTCCTCGGCCTCGCCCAGATGCACGGTGTTGTTGGCGGCGTCGACGCCCGTTACGTACACGGGATGCGCCATCGCAACGCCCAGGCCCTTGCGCTGGCCGATGGTGTAGCGCAGCGCGCCGTTGTGGCGCCCGACCACGCTGCCGTCGCGCCACACAATGTCGCCCGGTGCAGCGGGATGTCCGCAGCGGCGCTCGATATAGCCCGCGTAGTCACCGTCTGGAATAAAGCAGATGTCCTCGCTTTCGGCCTTCTGGGCGTTGGTAAAGCCCTGCTCGGCGGCTATGCGGCGCACGTCGCGCTCTTTGTCCAAGCCTGCCAGCGGAAAAATCGTGCGCGCCAGGCGCTCCTGCGTAAGCGAATACAAAAAGTAGCTTTGGTCCTTTTTGGGATCTTCGCCGCGATGTAGCTGCCAGGTGCCGTCTGCCGCTTGGCTTGTTTTGGCGTAATGGCCCGTGGCGATGTAGTCGCAGCCCATGTCCAGCGCCGCATCGAGCAGCGCGCCAAACTTAATGTGGCGGTTGCAGATGATGCACGGATTGGGCGTCAGCCCCTCCTGGTAGGCGTTCACAAAGCGCTCGATCACGTTGCGGTCGAAGGTCTGCTGCAGGTCGAGCACATGGTGGGGTATCCCCAGGCGCTCGGCGACAGCCTTTGCATCGGCGATGTCGCGGTCGACTTTGCTCATGCCCGTGACGGGATCGGGCGCGGGACAGGTGAGGCGCATGGTGGCACCGACACATTCGTAACCCTGGCGTTTGAGCAGATAGGCAGTTACGCTGGAATCGACGCCGCCGCTCATGGCGACGAGCACGCGTTTATTGTGCATGGGGAGGTTCTCCTTGGTGGCATGTGGCCAAAAAAGAAAAGCGGCGCGGGAGGCTGGTTCCGCGCCGCAGACATTGTAGCAAGTTCGGGCGTCCTGTGGGACACCCTGATTGGATGGGCGCAGACTGCCGGGAGAGCCTTGATTATCGACTTTATCCGAACACCTCCCACATTCAT
>NZ_QRLE01000026.1:0-26581 GCF_003473055.1 Collinsella sp. AM13-34
TTATGTCCTGCTCATATCGTCTCTGCCGGCAGTTAGGGACACTCCTTGTCATTGGTGCAAAGTAACCTGTCCCCATTGCGCCAAGCGGCGTGTGCCGTTAAGCGGACGGGGTGTTAGCGGGACCTTCTTTTGGGCATACAATTGCTATTGGCTTGCTGCGGTGAAGGCCTGTCCGCTCCGCAGCTTTTTTCTACGGTTAAAGGAGTATGTATGTCCGTTGAGGTCATGAGGTCTGTGATCGAGGCCGCCGAGGGGCGTGTTCCCGTCGACACGCTGTTTGCCAACGCGCAGATCGTCGATGTGTACGGCCAGCGCGTGGCGCCCGGTAGCGTTGCCGTTAAGGATGGCGTGATCGTCGGTGTGCTCTACGATGGTCGCGACGATGCCGCCGGTACGTATGAGGCTGCCGAGGTCATCGATTGCCAGGGCCGCTATCTTGCCCCCGGTTTTATTGACGGACACTTGCATATCGAGTCTTCGAACATCCGCCCTGCCGAGTATGCGCGCATGGCGGCGACGCGCGGTACCACCACCGCTATTGCCGACAGCCACGAGATTGCCAACGTGGCGGGGCTCGATGGCCTGCGCTTTATGATCGAGGACGGTCGTCGCGCTCCTATTTCCATTAAGTACATGATGCCCTCGTGTGTGCCCGCACTGCCCGACGAGCAGGCCGGCGCCGTGATTACCGCCGCCGATATGCAGGCTTTTTTTGCCGAGCATCCGGGCGATGTCTTTGGCCTGGGCGAGATGATGAACCTGCCGGGCGTCTTTATGGCTGATCCCGAGACTTGCGCTCGCATCGACGCTGCCAACCAGACGCCGTCCAAGCAGGTCGACGGTCACGCCCCACTCGTTGCCGGCAAGGATCTCAACGCCTATGCCGCAGCAGGTATTATCGCTGACCATGAGTCGACGATTCCCGAGGAGGCGCTCGACAAGCTGTCCCGCGGCATGTATGTGATGCTGCGCGAAGGCACGTGCAGCCATGACCTGGCCAACCTGTCTCCGATGCTGCTGGAAAACCCCGCTCGTGCCCGTCGCTGCTGCTTTGCGACTGACGACCGTGCTCCCTCCGATGCGCTTTCGACCGGTATGATCGACAACGCCTGCCGCGTGGCTATCGAGGCCGGTATTGACCCCGTGGTTGCCATCTCTATGGCGTCCCTTTCTACGGCCGAGGCGTTTGGTCTGGACCACGGTTGTCGCGACCCGCACGAGCTCCGCGGCGCAATCGCCCCGGGCAAGCGCGCTGACCTGCTGTTGCTCGATGACCTGACGTTTGCTAAGGCTCCGCATCGCGTATATGCCGCCGGTGCCCTGGTGGCGCAGGACGGCACCTTTGTGGGCGAGATTGCACCCGAGATGGCCGAGGTTGCGGCCCTTGCCGATGAGCTGCGTGCTTCCGTTAAACTGCCGAAGCTATCGCTCGACGTGTTCGACTATGCCTTTAAGCCGGGCGAGGCTGTGATTGACGTGGTGCCGGGTAAGGCCATCACGGGTATGGTTCGTCCTGAGACTGACGAGGACTTGCGCCGCATTATGCTGATTGAGCGCCATGGCCGTGGCGTGTCGCTGCAGGCCGAGGGCGCCGACGGCGACGGCCCCGCGGGTCTGGGCTTGGTCGGCAAGCATATCGGCCGTGGTTGGGTGCGCGGCTTTACCATCACGGGCGGCGCCATTGCCTCCACGATCGGCCACGACTCGCACAACGTGTGCGTGGTGGGCGACAATGCGGCGGATATGATGGCTGCCGTTGAGGCCGTGGGCCAGGGCGGCCACGTGCTGGTGCGCAACGGCGAGGTCGTGGCGCGCATTCCGCTGGCGCTCGGCGGCCTGATGAGCGAGGGCGCTGCCGAAGACGTTGCGGCGCAGCACGACGACTTTATGGTCAAGGCGCGCGCCATGGGTATTGAGCCGCCGCTCGACCCCATCATGGGCATCATCTTCCTGCCCCTGCCGGTCATCCCGACGCTCCGCATCCGCCCCGAGGGCATGTTCGACGTCACAACCTTCACCTACGCCGACTAGTCATCGGGGACGTTTTTAAACGACTGGCCGTCGGGGTGGCGTGTCGCCTGACGCCGCGACCGTAGGGCCTCTGGCGCGCGTGAGCTATTTGCCAGGTCCTTGTAACGTTTGCGTCCGCGGAGTCTTATTTGAGCTCCCTTTGGGTACGGTGATTTTGGATATACATCCGATTCCATCAAGCCCGAAGGGAGCTTTTCTATGTTTAAACTGATTGCATCCGATATGGACGGCACGCTGCTTGACGAAAACGGCCAGGTGCCTCCCGAGACCTACGAACTGATTCTGGCGCTACACGAGCATGGCGTGCATTTCGCCGCATCGTCAGGTCGTCGCTACGATCGCCTGTGCGAGTTCTTTGCGCCCGTTCGCGACAAGATGGACTTTGTCGCCGCTAACGGCGCCCAGGTCTACGCCGACGGCAAGATGGTAGACCGTGAGGTGTATTCGCACTTGGCGATTCGAAGGCTCGCCCAAGCCGTCAGGACGTTTCCCAATCTGCATCTTGCGCTCTTTGACCGAACCAAGTCCTTCTTGCTCGATGATGAGTGCAAGTTCGTGCGCGAGGTCGATAAGGACCTTCCCAATGCCGAGCGCATTTGGGAGCTGCCCGATCCCAGCGTAAATATCATCAAGGCGAGTATCTTTTGCGATGACTGTGCCGTTATGGACAGTGCGTACGTGCTACAGCGAGAACTCGGTCAGCTCTTTACCTTTGCGCCTTCGGGCAACGCGTGGATCGATGCCATGCAGCCTGGTGTGTCGAAGGCCTCGGGTATCGCGCAGCTCGCGGAGCATTACGGAATTGGTCGCGACGAGGTCATGGCGTTTGGCGACTCGATGAACGACTACGAGATCATTCGCTTTGTCGGCACAGGCTGCGCGATGGAAAACGCGCGCCCCGCGCTCAAGGCGGTGGCCGATCGCGTCGTAGGCTGCAACCGCGACCACGCCGTTCAGCATGAGCTCCGTCGCGTGCTGGAGAGTCTTGCTTAATCCAGCAGTTAGGGACGTTCCTTTTCTGCCGGGTTGCTGCTGCTAGGCGAGGGCGGCCATGATGGTGTGGGCGACGCCGTCGTGGTCGTTGTCGTATCCGGTGACGGCGTCGGCGGCCTCGCGGTCTTCGGGCTCGGCGTTGATCATGGCCATGCCGTGGCCCGCTGCCTGCAGCATGGGGATGTCGTTGATGTTGTCGCCGAACGCCCAGGCGTCGGCGAGACGCTCGCCCAGGTGCTCGCATAGCCACGTGAGGGCCGTTCCCTTGGTGGCGCCCTCACCCATGACCTCGATATTCATGGCGTAAGAACGCGTGACCTCAATGCCTCCGAGCGTGTCGAGCTCAGCCGCGATGGCGTCGCGATCGACCGGGTCGTGCCAGTACATGGCGATGCGTTCGAGCGTCTCGACCCCGTCGATCTTGCTGTCGATATCCATGTCGATCGGTGTTCGTGTGCGCTTGAGCGAAGCCGCGATGTGGGGGTCGCCGCCGCAGAATTCGTCCAGGCGCGTGTAGAGCGAGCGGGGGAGGAAGCACTGCCCATCCGCGAAGATATCGAAGGTCACATCGTGGCCGGCGGCGATGCGATGGATGCGGTGGGCAATGCCACGGTCGAGCGGACGGCTCAAGATGCACGTGGCGCGCGAGGCGTTGGTGGGCGTATCCTCGTCGAGCTGCCAGACGCTGGCGCCATTGGCGCAGACGGCATAGTGCACGGAGGGATGGGCGAGGATGGGCTCAAAGATGCCCGACAGCGGACGTCCCGTGCAGGGCACAAATTCAATTCCGCGTCGAGCGAGTTCGTCGAGCATCGACCAGGTGGCATCGCTCATTTGCTTATCGCTCGTCAGCAGCGTTCCGTCCATATCGGAAAACACAATCATTTGATACAGCCCTTTCTGCTGGCATAAAAAGCGTGGCCGAGGGCGGCGATGCCCTGGCCACGCTCGAGTTCTATAACGGTTCGCGTCCTAGCGGTCGGCGAGCGGCTTGTACGCTAGCGGCTCGATCACCGGACGATAGGCCGGGCGAATAATACGGTGCGCGCAGAAGAGCTCTTCCATGCGGTGCGCCGACCAGCCGGCCATGCGGGCGACGGCAAATAGCGGCGTAAAGAGCGTCTCGGGCACGCCGAGCATCTTGTAGATAAAGCCCGTGTACAGGTCGATGTTGGCGCAGATGGGCTTGGTCATGCCGTGATCGCGCATCACTTGCGGGGCCAAGCGCTCGATGCGCTCGATGAGCGCGAACTCCTCGCCCAAGTCCTTCTTGGCGGCAAGCGTGCGCGCGTAACGGCGGCACACCTCGGCGCGCGGGTCGCTCAGCGTGTAGACGGCGTGGCCCATACCGTAGATGAGGCCGGTGCCGTCGAAAGCCTGCTTGTCGAGGATCTTGCCCAGGTAGGCCGCGACCTCGTCCTCGTCCTCCCAGTTGGAGACATGCGCGCGGATGTCTTCGTGCATGGACACGACTTTGGCGTTGGCGCCGCCGTGGCGCGGACCCTTGAGTGAGCCGATAGCCGCGGCGTAGGCAGAATACGGGTCGGTGGCCGAGGAGGACAGCACGCGGCAGGCGAACGTGGAGTTGTTGCCGCCGCCGTGCTCTGCATGCAGCATGAGCATCACGTCGAGCAGCATGGCTTCGTCACGGTTGAATGCCATGCCGCCGCGCAACACCTGCAGGATGGTCTCGGCGGTGGAAAGGCCGGGCGTGGGGTGCGGCACATGAACCTCGGAGCCGCGGCGCTTGGCGACCGAGGCCATATGCGCGAAGGCGGCGATGCGGGGGAGACGGGCGAGCATGGAGATGGCGACGTCGATTTCGTGCTCGGGCGTAATGACGTCGGGTTCGGCGTCGAAGGCGTAGAGCAACAACACGGCGCGCTGAAGCACATTCATGATGCTCGACGACACCGTGGTCATAGGGAACTCTTTGACGTACTCGTCGCTCAGATGTCTAAAGGCGCCCAGGCGCTCGCAAAAGCCGTCGAGCTCTTCCTTGTTGGGCAGCGAGCCCGTGATGAGCAGGTAGGCGACCTCTTCGTAGCCATAGCGATTCTCGGCCTGGGCATTGTTGACCAGATCCTCGATGCTGTAGCCGCGAAGCGTGAGCTTGCCCTGATCGGGCACGACCTTTCCGTCGACCTTGTTGTAGCCGTGCACATCCGAGATGCGAGTGAGGCCCGCGACCACGCCCGAGCCGTCGGCATTGCGCAGGCCGCGCTTGACATTGTGCTCAACAAACAGGCCCTCGTCATAAGGGTCGGTCGGCAGGCCGTGGTAGAGGCTTTCGCTCTCAGGCGAAATCTGGCGGCTTGCTTCGTAATCCAGAACCAGGCGGCTCAAGTGGTCATCGAAGCGGTAATAGATTTTCTTGGCGTCGTAGGCCATGCGCGCTCCTCTCCGGGCCGCATCGGGGTGACTTGCATGGGCATGCGCGCGTCAGGCTATCCCCAGCGGCTTGCTCGCTACAGGCGGTACATAAAGTTGAAGACGTCCTCGCGCTGGATGGACACGTTGACGCCCGAAAGCTCGCCGGCCTCGGCCAGCGCCTTCTGCAGCTCGGCGAAGTCGAGCTTGGACTCGGCGGTATCGGCCAGCATGGTCATGGTGAAGATGTCCTCGATAATGGACTGCGTGATGTCGCGGATGTCGACGTTGGCCTCGCCTAGGACACGGGTGACGCCGGCGACGATGCCGGGGCGGTTCTTGCCAAGGACGGTGATGACGATACGGGAGGACGAGATCTCGGCCATGGGAAACCCTTTCGCGTGATTGCGGCGCGCGCGGGGCGCTCCGCTACGGTACAGTGTTCATCATTGTACCTGTCTGGCGCAAAAAAGGCGCGCTCGCTGCGGCGTTACATGCCTGCAACATGAGCGTAAGGGGGAAGGCCGTACGGGGAAGAGCCGTCTGGCGCGTGTCCGGCTCGTGTTGGGTTGATTTCCGATCTCAGCCGAACACATTGAGCGGACAGGCCGTTCCCGCAGTCAGCCGAACGCCTCCGACGGCTGATTCCGAACTGGAAGCGGAGGGCATCCCCGCCCTTCGGTAGGGGATACCGCTCCGCGGCGCATGCCGCGGGCGGCGCCCCTATCGGACCACCGTGACCTCAGTTGGGATGGGCCCAGCACTGCCGCGTACTCGGTGAGCTAGAGCCAACTGTTCGTCTTCACGTCGCGTATGGCGATATTTCGGTCGTCCGGCTCGGTGATGCCGTAGCCGAACGCCTGGAGCGTCTCGATGGACTCCTGGATCCTCTGTTGGAACATGGGACCCGGATCGACCCTCGGCCCGAGGTGCCCGCGCCAAAGGCACGGCGTGGCGCGCAGCATGTTATGGATTTTGGAGATGGGCTCGATGTCGGCGTAGACGTTGAGCGTCGCCATGGCGTCCTTGTGGCCGAGGATCGATTGGAGCGCCTTGATATCGCCGCCTTGGCGGATCCACTGCGTTGCGAACGTGTGGCGAAGGCCGTGGAACGTGATCAGCTCGTCGTTGGTGCCCATGAGGCCGTTGGTCTCCGAGAACGTCTTGAACGCCCTGCGGATATAGCTTGTCGTCGCGAAGGTCGCGCCCGGCTCCGACAGGATGTAGCAGTCCCCGATCTCGACCGCCCCGGTAAGGCCGCGCAAGCGCAGCTTTCCGCAGTCGATCTCGTGGGTCTCCTTCAGGAAGGGGGGTAGGCCGACCGGGTCGATGGGGATACCCCTGGCGTCATGGGTCTTGGTGTCCTTGATGAACGAACCCATTCCCTTCGCGTACGCCACCGAGTGTCTGATCGAGATCAGGCCCGTCTCGAAATCCACATCGCACCACCGAAGGCCGCAGACCTCGCCGATTCGCATCCCCGTGTGCAGGGCGAGTACGACCGCCCTCTAATCCTCGGCGGACCAATCGAGTCCGAACTCCTTTCGGGCATCCTCTTCGCTCATGACTTCGAGAAGGTCTCCGGGTTGGCAACGAAGGGCGAGGCATAGCTGCTCGAGTGTGTTGAAGCGAATGCCGCGAATATGCCCTTTTTTAATACGGGACAGGTTCACGGGCGTGGTTCCAATCCTTTCGGCAAGTTCGTTCGAGGAAATCTTTCGCTCGGCCATGATCTTGTCGAGGCGAACAATTACGGGCATGGCGTTTCCTTACGCAATCTCGTCGGAGTCGAGGTACAGCTCTCGGGCGTACAAGAAGAGCTGGGAAAGCATGAACAGGACGATGCCGAGAACCAGAGAGGTCCAATCGAATGATGAAGCGATCTCTTGGGCGCCGACGGCCCCCTCGCCGCCAAACATCGAAACGGAGGTTTTGAGTGAGCCGGCGTAGAGGCTGGTGGCAGCTTGAACAACGAAGAGAATGCCGAGTACCTTCAAGCATGTCGCAGACCCTTTCTTGAAGGGGTCTCCGCTCTTGATCGTCCACACGAGAACGGCGCTGAGGATGGTCGTAGCGATACCGATGACGGCAGGGACCAATGTCGAGATCGCAAGGGCTGGATACGCGGGGGAGTCTGCAATTACAGGGTTGTCGAGCACTTCGATTGCTGGCTTTAAGGAGAACGCCACTTGTGCGATGGCGGTGGCGCAAAGGGTCGCAGAGGCTATCGCACATGCGATGCGGAAGGAATGAAGCCGGGGAGTGCGATTGTCGGAACTCATAATAACCTCCGAAGAATTTAAAAAACTCAGGTTACTTTTTAACAGTTTATGTTAAATTGACTTTGCCTGCAAGTAATCACAGCATGCTGCAACCGAAACCCCTCTAGATTGGAGAGGATTATGTTCAGTACTGTTAAGTCGTGTAAGCTCTTGGTTTTCCTCGGCCTCGCTCTTTGTCTGTTGCTGCCGGGAGCCCCCGCTTTTGCGGATACCCCGATGCCTCCTTCCCAGGAGAGCAGCCAGTGTGCCCTCGTTGAGCCCCTCGGGTATACGGACGACGTCGTCGATACCTACTGGAGCTACAGCTGTCCTCGCGGCGTAAGCGGGCACAGCATCTCGATGTTCAACATCTCTTACAAGACGATCTCCTACCGAAATGGCTATCGCCGATCCGCGCATCATAGGGAATCCCGCCTCGCTGCAATGTGCTCCTGTGGTGTTCTTGGCACAACTGATAAATGGCAATTTGTCTATAGCACCTACTAGATGCGAGGAAGGGCCGAGCATTTTGTTCGGCCCCTCTGTTCCGACTGGATGAGGTTAAGGTTGGCGATGAATATGCTCAAAATCTCGAAGGCGATCTTTAGGTCGCTTCTCTCCTCCAGGTCGCTCTGTGTTGTCGTTGTTGCGTTGATGGTTCTTTGTGCTCTGCCCGTCTTCAGGAGCGCGGCTGGCATCGACGGACGGGTCGAATACCTCGAGTCGGGAATAACCCGTGTTGAGCAGGAATTGTCAGCATCCTATGCGGATGCGCTTGTGAATGCGGGGGAGGACGGTGTCTATACCTCTTCATCAAGCATGCCCGCGCTTCTGTACCCTCTTGCCGCGGGACGTCTTATCTTGGCACCGCTCTCTCCCCTACTTCCGTTTCTGCAGATATCGGATGGAGAGTACACCTATTATGACGGATCGAAGGAGTACTTGCTATGGGTCGCAACGGCCGTTGCCGTCTCGTTCCTTGCCGCGCGTCTTAACAAACGTGAAAAGCTCATCATCCAGGCACCGATGGGCGAGCTGGGTAGACTTGTTGCATCGAGCGTATGGGCGAGTGTTTTTGCAATGCTTGCCGTCCTCGCCATCAATCTTCCAGGGATAATCGCCGCGCTTGTGAAGAATGGCCCGGGCTCGCCGTTCTATCCGATAGGCTACATTCAATATGCGACTCCGGTTATCAAACCGGCTTGGCTGGTGTTCGCGCAGACGGCCATCTTGCAATTCTTGGTGGCAGCGTTCATCTCGCTTGTCGTTCACCTTGCCGTGAAGATTGCCAATAACCCTACGCTTGGAATCGTGTTCGTATGTGCCCTGATGGGGGTGACGATGGTTCCCGGGTATTACGGAAGATCCATCGCTTTACGTGAGTTCGCCCTGTTGAATCCCCTTACGTATGCGAACACTGAGTTGACCGTCGGCGCCTATAGCCCGTACCCGACAACGCAGATAGTGAATCTGCCTGGACTTTGCTTCGAGCGTGGCGCGATTGCCCTCGTATGCGCAATCGGGATCGAGGTGCTGGCAATTAGCCTGCTTTGCGTTGCTGGAAAGAGCGGCTGCGCGTGCCCGATATCCCCGATTTGTCTTGAGAGAGGTTCCTTCACTGCATCGAGAACGGCAACTCGTTCGAGCGCTTGTGCCTCCGCCGTTGCATACGTAAGAACGATGGGGAAACTGCTCCTGCGTTCTCCTACCCTCGCCGTATGCGCGATTGCAATGTCGACGACGATGCTGGCCCCGGCTCTGGTCGAGATGTTTCCTGACGCTGATAACGTTTCCGCTGTTCGGTATAGGGATGGGGAGCTCCGTTCAATAGATCGGTATCTAGAGCAGAACGCTGCGAATATGGACGTCGAGGGCAAAGCGGCCCTGGAAGACATGCGGGATGCTCTTTCGGGTTTCGTGTACGCGCCTATGCCTGCGGAGGGGTTTCGAAGCCTTGCGACGTACGAGCGCGCTCGAGGTGAGCTGGGCGCGGCAGATGCGACTCTCCTGCAATCGATCGGAATCGAGCCGGAGACTCCTTCTCGTGCGGAGGCGCGCGCCCTTCTGCTTGAGTCGATCGCGAGCTTGCCGGACCCCAAGGTTTACGAGTTAAGTACGAAGATGCCCCCATTAATCCTCCTTTCGTATCTCCAGGCAGCGCTTCCCTCCTTATTTTTGCTGTTGCCCGTGGTTGTCACATCGCTCGCGTGCACCCACCTGCAGTGTCGTTCCCTTCTGGTTCTCCAGATCCCCGCAACAGCGCATGTGCGTTTTCTGACGGCTGTTGCGCTGGCTCTCCTGCTTGGCTTGGTGCTGCTTTTGGTGTCGATGGTTCCCGCTGTCGTTGTGTCCGTGATTAAGAACGGTGCGGGTGGATCGGAGTATCCCGTCGCTCTCATTCGGGCGGGAGCTTCGACAACGTCCATGGTGGGGGAGGCGGTGTTGTGCAGTATTCCGTTGCTGGTCATGGCATACGGCGTGATTTCCGTCGTCGCTGCGTTGACAGCAGCGATTAGCCGCAACCCCGTTGTCACCGGAATGGTTTGCGCGGTTCTCTTGGTGTTGGGTTCGTTGAGCGCTCATGTTGAAAGCGTGGGCATGGGCGTCGCGCTGCTGGCTCCATTCGCCTCGTTTGATCCCGCTTCCCAGGTGGGGACGATTGGGTTCCTTGGGCGAGGGACGAACGCGATGCCTTTTGGAGAGGTCGTCGGCGCATCGGGCGCTCTGCTGGTGGTCTTGGGCGCCGTATCTCCGTTGATGGTGCGCCTGAGTGTTCCAAAGATCGAAAGGGGATGATCTCGATGATTGACCTTCAAACGCTGACGATCTCTTATGGAAAGAAGGTGCTCGTAGATTCGGTGAACGCTGAGTTTGCCCCGGGTACGGTCTACGGTCTCGTCGCTCCGAACGGGCATGGAAAGACGACGTTGCTGCGTGCGATGGCAGGTTTGCCGGGTCCTCGCGTGGACGGGAGCATCGTTCTGGATGAGGTGCAGGGTACGGGTGCGAGAGAGGTCCGTTCTATGATCTTCTATGCACCTGGTGAGGGGACGCTGCTGTATCCCGGATTGCGTGCGGAAGATCACCTCAAGATGGTTTGCGATATGTGGCCGCATGCTCGCGATATCGAAGAGATAGTGGAACAAACGCAGATAGGCGAGTTCGCGAAGATGAGGATCCGCACTCTGAGCCAGGGCATGAAGCAGCAGCTTACCCTGGCGATTGCGTATGCGACGGGCGCGCGGTACCTTCTATTAGATGAGCCCATGAACTCGCTCGACCCCAGCAGGGTGGACTTGCATTCCGAGATTCTCAGGAAGCTGGCCGATTCTGGTACGTGCATCATCATGTCATCCCACATCTTGGATTCGGTCGATAGGCTGTGCGATGAGATTCTGTTTTTGAAGGATGGGAGGCTCATTAGAAGCATTCCGCAAGATGATGCTGCGCCGAAGTCTCCTGGATCCCATTTCGCAAAGCCTGCCGGACGCGCCGAGGGTGCGCTAAGCACGTATCGGCGACTCTACGAAAAGGGCGGGTAGAAATGCAAGTTAAAAATCTATGTGGCCAATGTGATACCGTTGAACCCGCATATCGATACCGCTCAGCCATTCGCCTCGCCCCCGTCGCACGTATCTTCATCCGGTCTGTTACTTTTAATCTAACGATGCTTTGAGGAACGTAGGTGCTTCCAAATGTACTGTCGACTTCTTCTCAAACTGATCCTAAGAGACAAGGCCGCATGGATTTGTACGCTCGTTCTCGCTGCAGCCTTTTCCGTCCCCATTGCGTTCAATTCACCCATCTACGGGCCCTTCTTTATGAAGCAGGGCATGCAGAGCTTTGTCGACGCATTCAATACGCGCGCGCCCCAGGCCAACGGCACAGACCTATCGCCAGAGCAGCAAGCTGACGCGGAGCTTGCAAGATACGCGAACGCCGCCCTTGCCGCTCAAGCCGACGCCGCCTTTCTCGATTCTGCCGAGAGCTACTACGCGCTCATGGGCGAAGGCTTCCAATCCGGGTCCATCGTGGGAGACCAAGAGACCAATGACGCAGACCTCGCGTATTGCCGTGCCCTGAGCAGCTCCGGCATCACGGATATCCCGGCCTCCGCAAACGACCTGCCATTCCTTTCCTTCCTGCCTTACGCCATTGCCGCGGCGCCGTCTTTCCTTCCCTTCATCCCCTTCCTTCTCTCGTCGATACTCGTGCTCGGCGCCACAAGGCCTGCGACCCTGGCGGCAAAGGCGCCCGCGCCCAAATTCCGGCGCCTTATCCAGATCGTGTTTTCGATAATCGTCGCGGGGACCGCGATGCTCCTCGCCGGCCTCGCACCCGGGGGCATTTACGCCTTGGTCCTAAACGGCTTCGGGCAAATTGGGTACCCGATCGCCTTCTTCCATGACGGCGCGCTTGCCACCACGACCGCGGGAAACGTCTTCACGACCCTGCTTCTCGCGCTGCTTGCGGGCGGAACCTTGATATCCGTTTGCTCCGCCGTCCTATCGACCGCAACGAGGCGCGTCCTCGCGGGCCCCCTTACCTCCGCGCTGCTTGTCGCGGCCCCGGCATTCCCGTTGCTGTCCGATTCGGCACTAGGGCATAACGCCGCGCTCAATCTCCTGCCGCTGGCCGTGTTCTCGCCTATCGAGGCCACGGGTTACGTAGGATGCTTCCCGACAGAATTCATTGGCTCCGGTTCAGGCAGCGCATCGATGCTTGCCGTGGCCCTGGCATACGTCGCGGTCTTTTTTGCGGTCGGCGCCGTTGCGACACGTTCCCCCAAACAGCCTGGACCCGCGAAAAAGCACCATGGGCTCGAGCTTCTAGACGCGAGCGTGGGATACGGAAGCACGACGATACTTTCAATCGGGTCGCTTTTCCTGAGCCCGGGAACGGCGGCGGGCCTCGTTGCTCCCAACGGCTCGGGGAAAACCACCCTTCTTGAAGCGCTGTCGGGCCAATTTCCCACCCGCATCCGCTCGGGAAGCCTGGCGGCAGACGGAATCTGCCAACGTCGATCAGCCGAATTTGCAGAACTCGTCTACCTGAGCTCTTCGGGCAGCGCGGATCTCTACCCCACGCTATCGGCCATCGAGCACCTTGCTTTCGTTAGGGAGGCGTGGAAATCGGCCGCCGACATCGACTCGCTCTGCGACTCCCTCGGAATCTCCCCATATCTCGACAAGCCGACCCGTAAACTCTCGACAGGAATGAAGCAGCAGGTAAAGCTTGCCATGGCGATAGCGACCGATTGCCCGTACCTCATCCTCGATGAACCGCTGAACGGCCTCGATCCGGGAAAGCGGAAAACCTCCTGCGACGCGATGCGCAGCGAGGTGGCGCGGGGACGAAGCGTGCTCATTTCAAGCCATCTGCTCGACGACCTGGCAGACCTCACCGACTCGTTCTACTTCATCGAGGCCGGCGCGCTCGTGGAAAAGATCAAGTCGTCCTCGCAGGCGCTCAAGCAGGAATACCTCGATACATACGAGGAAGGTGAATGACATGAAACTGTTTGAACAGCTGAAGTCCAATGCGTCGCGCATGGCTGTCTACGTCATCCTCGTGGCAACGGCTTTATGCGGAATCGCGGCACCCGTCTATGCGCTCAACGGAGAGAAAGGCGATGTCGAACCCGCGTACATGGCTTCGACGGTTAAGGACCGGTACAAAGCCTTCTCTGGAGACACGTTTTACGTAGCAGAGTACGACACGACCTACCGTCAGCTTCGCTACAACAAGGGCTACGACTATCTAGGCGCAGAGGCAATCAGCTATACGTCGGGTTGGTACCGCTCCAACTATGGACACATAACCCAGTTCAAGTGTAACTACCGTGTGTACAACTAAAGCAACCGGCCGGGACGAGGGGTGACGCAAAAGCGTCGCCCCTCGTTTTTAACCATGTCAACTGAACCTAGTTCAGTTTGGTTGATTTCCGATCTCAGCCGAACTCATTGAGCGGAAAGGCCGTTCCCGCAGTCAGTCGAACGTCCCCGGGGCCCTTCTCAGGCCCCGGGGACGGCATTTTCCCAGTTGAAGGAACGGTGGAGATGTGTTTCGATGGGTCAGATTCGTGTCGTTCCGAAAAGACCGTGAACCTTTTGTGGGACACGCGGCGCCGTGGTATCATAGCCGAGTTTGTTGTCTTGGTCGGAAACCAAGACGCCTTATGCGCTGATCGGTAACCAGCGCCTGACCAATAAGGAGTCCTACCATGAAGCAGGGTATCCATCCCCAGTATGTCGAGTGCACGGTGACGTGCTCCTGCGGCAACACCTTCAAGACGCACGCTACCGTGTCCGAGATGAAGGTTGAGCTTTGCAACGAGTGCCACCCGTTCTACACCGGCCAGCAGAAGTTCGTCGACACCGGTGGACGCGTCCAGCGCTTCGCCGACAAGTTCGGTGGCGCCGCTGCCGCCCAGCTCAAGAAGGCTGAGGAGGCCAAGGCTGCCAAGGCCGCCAAGGCTGCTGAGGCCGAGGCCGCTCGCAAGGCCGCCGCTGAGGCTAAGGCTGCCGAGAAGGCCAAGCGTGCCGCTAAGTTTGCCGAGGAGGCTGCCAAGCAGGCCGCCGAGGCTCCCGCAGAGGCTCCCGTCGATGAGGCCGCTGCCGAGGCCGAGACCACCGAGGCTGCTGAGTAAATAGCTCGCCGCGGAATCGCTCGCATTCATGGCATGAGGGCCGTGCATCCATTTGGGTGCGCGGCCCTTTTCTTTTTAATTAGTGCAAACTAACCTGTCCCTATGGCACCAAATGACAGAGAGGCGGCGTTTGCCCAGATAAAACCTGTCAAAATAAACCTGTCCCTTTTTGGCAGGTTGGTCATAGTTATTACGTGGCGGTCGAGGTCGACCGTATAGGCCGCGCCTTGTTTGGCTAAAGTACAATCATCTGTGTTTAACTCGCCCGCAGCTGCACGGCGTGGGCGATGGCCAAAAAGGAAAACCACATGGGATTCATGTCAAAGCTGCTGTCCTTTGGATCCGATAAGGACCTTAAGCGTTACTACAAGATCGTCGACCAGATCAACGGTCTTGAGCCCCAGTTTGAGAAGATGACCGAGGAGGAACTCCGCGGCCAGACCGATAAGTTCCGCGAGCGTTACGCCAACGGCGAGTCGCTCGACGACATGCTCCCCGAGGCCTTTGCCACCGTGCGTGAGGCTTCCAAGCGCACCATGGGTATGCGCCACTTTGACGTGCAGCTTATTGGCGCCATGGCACTGCACGAGGGCCACATCGCCGAGATGAAGACCGGCGAAGGTAAGACCCTCGTCTCCACGTTGGCCGGCTATCTCAACGCTATTGCCGGCAAGGGCGTGCACGTCGTTACTGTCAATGATTACCTTGCCAAGCGTGACTCCGAGTGGATGGGCCGCATCTATAAGTACCTGGGCATGACCGTCGGTCTGCTCCAGAACAACATGCCGCTCGAGCTCAAGCGCCCGGCCTACCAGGCCGACGTCACCTACGGCACCAACTCCGAGTTCGGCTTTGATTACCTGCGCGACAACATGGTTACCCGTCCCGAGCAGCGCGTGCAGCGCGGCCACAACTACGCCATCGTCGACGAGGTTGACTCCATCCTGATCGATGAGGCCAGGACGCCGCTCATTATCTCGGGCGCTGGCACCAAGTCCGCCAGTACCTACAAGGACTTCGCGCGTGCTGTGCGTGGCCTTGAGCGCGGCGAGGACGTGTCGCACGACATGCTTACCGCCACCGAGGACGTGGAGCCCACGGGCGACTACGTCATGGACGAGGCCAAGCACACCATCGCCGCCACCGAGCGCGGCCTTAAGAAAATCGAGCGCCGCCTGGGTATCGATGACATCTATGCCGATCTCTCCGGCCAGCTGGTCAACCACCTGCAGCAGGCGCTGAAGGCCCAGTACATGTTCCACCGCGACAAGCAGTATGTGGTCACCAACGGCGAGGTCAAGATCGTCGACGAGTTCACCGGCCGCATTATGGAAGGCCGCCGTTACTCCGAGGGCCTGCACCAGGCCATCGAGGCCAAAGAGGGCGTGCTTGTACGCGAGGAGAACCAGACGCTGGCCACTATCACCTTGCAGAACTACTTCCGTCTGTATGACAAGCTCTCCGGCATGACCGGCACGGCACTTACCGAGGATGCCGAGTTCCGCGAGATCTACAAGCTGCCCGTCGAGGTCATCCCCTCCAACAAACCCGTTCAGCGTGTTGACCACGAGGACCTGGTGTACCGTACCATTCAGGCCAAGTACAACGCCGTCGCCGACGATGTCGAGCAGCGTCACGCCAAGGGCCAGCCGGTCCTGGTGGGCACCGTCTCCATCGAGAGCTCCGAGAAGCTGTCGGCCGCCCTTACCAAGCGCGGCATCGCGCACGAGGTCCTCAACGCCAAGCACCATGAGCGCGAGGCTCATATCGTTGCCCAGGCCGGACGCTACGGCGCCGTGACCATCGCTACCAACATGGCCGGTCGTGGTACCGACATCCTGTTGGGCGGCAACCCCGACGAGCTGGTGCGCGAGCGCCTTGAGTACGAGGGCCTGACCATGGAGGACGTGACGCCCGAGCAGCTTGAGCAGTTTAACGCCGAGGCCAAGGAGACCTGCAAGGCCGAGCGCGAGCGCGTGCTTGCCGCCGGCGGCCTGACCGTTATCGGCACCGAGCGCCACGAGTCCCGTCGTATCGACAACCAGCTGCGCGGCCGCTCCGGCCGTCAGGGCGATCCGGGCGAGACTCAGTTCTACCTGTCGCTCGAGGACGACCTCATGCGCCTGTTCGGCGGCGACAAGATGGACCGCGTCTCCAAGATGATGGTCACGGCCGACATGGGCGACGACATGCCCATCCAGCACAAGATCATCTCCAAGGCCGTCGAGAGCGCCCAGCACAAGGTCGAGAGCATCAACTTCTCCATGCGCAAGAGCGTCCTTGAGTACGACGACGTCATGAACAAGCAGCGCCAGGTCATCTACGCTGAGCGCAATAAGATTCTGGACGGCAAGGACCTGACCGACCACATCACCGAGGTCATGCACGACACCGTGTACCGCTGCGTTCAGGAGTTCTGCACCAAGGACAGTCACGATGGCGAGCGCGACCTGGAGGGCCTGCGCAAGTGGGTTGTGGAGCTCACCGGCCACATCGATACGCCGAAGTTCCCCGACGAGGATTATGAGGCTCTGGCTGCCGATGTCCTGGCTTACGTAGAGAAGTGCTACAACATGAAGGCCGAGCGCTTGGGCGAGGACCTGATGCGCGAGCTCAACACCCAGGTCATGCTGCGCGTCATCGATACCCGCTGGATGAACTACCTGCAGGAGATGGACTATCTCAAGACCGGCATCGGCCTGCGCGGCTTTGGCCAGCGCGACCCGCTGGTCGAGTACAAGACCGAGGCCTACGGCGCGTTCCAGATCCTCGTCGACACCATGTACGAGGATTACCTGCGCACGGTTCTGCGCATCGAGATCAAGGCTGCCCCGCGTGCCGTGGAGCACAAGGAGGAGCCCGCGCTCGAGGGTGCGCACTTCTCCGGTCCTGCCGAGGTCGATGGTGACAACGGCGACTCGGTGCTGCGCAAGCAGGCGCAGGTGCAGGCCCGCACGGCTGTCCAGGGTGGTCCGGCTGCCGTCAACAACGGTGGCAAGGTGACCACCTATCGCAAGTCCGAGAGCGACGATCCGTACGTCAACGTGGGCCGCAACGACCCGTGCCCCTGCGGTAGCGGCAAGAAGTTTAAGTACTGCCACGGCAGGAATCGTTAATGGCTGAGGCTTTAGAGGTAACGCCCGCCGAGCTGGACGCGTTTGCGGACCGGCTCGGTGAGGTCGAGTCGTATCTCCACTTGGACGAAAAGCGCACGCGCGTGACCGAGCTCGAGGCCAAAAGCGTGGCCCCCGGCTTTTGGGATGACGCCGACGCCGCCCGTGCCGCCATGGAGGAAATCGCGCGCACCAAGGAAGATATCGCTGCCGTGGACAACGCGCGCGGCGAGCTATCTGACGCCCGCGCGGCGCTGGAGCTTGCCGAGGAGATGGGGGATGACCCCGACGCCGCCGCCCTTCGTGAGGAGGCTACAGCCACGGCTGAGCGCCTGGCACGTGTCATCGATGAGTTTGAGCTTTCGAGCTGGTTTACCGGTGAGTTCGATCACGGCGATGCCATTGTGACCATCAAGCCCGGACAGGGTGGTCTGGAGGCCCAGGACTGGACCTTCATGCTCTTTAAGATGTACATGAAGTACTGCCAGCGTCGCGGCTGGAAGGTCACCATCAACGACTGTCCCGCAGCCGAGGTCATCGGCATCGACCGTGCGACCTTTACCGTCGAGGGTAAGGACGCGTTTGGCATGCTGCGCGCCGAGGCCGGCGTCCACCGTCTGGTGCGCATTAGCCCCACCGACGACAAGAAGCGCCGCCAGACCACGTTTGCCGGCGTTGAGGTCATCCCCGTGCTGCCTGACGATATCGACATCGAGATCAGTCCCGACGATATCCGCGTGGACGTGTATCACGCGAGCGGCCCGGGCGGACAGGGCGTCAACACCACCGACTCCGCCGTACGCGTGACGCATTTTCCCAGCGGCATCGTTGTCACTTGCCAAAACGAGCGCAGCCAGATTCAAAACAAGGCCGCGTGCATGCAGATTCTCAAGGCCCGTCTGTACGAGATCGAGCTCGAGAAGCGCGCCGAGGCGCTCGACGAGATTCGTGGACCCAAGACCACGATCGGTTTTGGTAACCAGATTCGCAGCTACGTGCTCTACCCGTATCAGATGGTCAAGGACCTGCGCTCGGGTGTGGAGACCAGCAATGTCGAGGCCGTTCTTGACGATGGCGATCTGGATCCGTTTGTAATTGGCTATCACCGTTGGGCTACCGGCAACGCCGGTGCGGAAGGCTCGGACGCCTAGGCACATGGTTGGCTCCGGGTCGATGCAAACACTTCGCAGGGGGTGGTGTTTGCTCGGTGAATCGGTAGAATCGAATACAGTAAGAAGTTCAAAGCGCACTCGTTTGGGTGCGCTTTTTTGAGGGAGGCAGCATGGCATATCGTCTGGACATCAAGCGCATTCTTTCGCTGAACTTCTTTCATGACTTGCCCAAGATCATGTTTGGCTGCGCCCTGGCAGCTATCGCGACGGATCTGTTTTTGATTCCCAACGGTCTTGCTGCCGGCGGCGTTACGGGCCTCGCCACGATTATCCAGGCGGTTGGCGCCTCGCATGGCATCTCGCTGCCTGTCGGTATTCAAACCATCGTGATGAATGCCTTGCTGCTGCTGGTCGTTATGCGCGAGGGGGGCATGTTCTACGTGGTCCAGACGGCGACGGGCTTTGTGCTGCTGGGCTTCTTCACCGACCTGTTCGCTCCGTTTGTGGCGCCGCTGGCACATGCCGACCTGATGCTGCCCGCTATGTGGGGCGGCATTATCACGGGCATTGGCTACGGCATGGTGCTACGCGCCGGTGCCAACACTGGCGGCTCTGACACCATCGGTCAGATTATCTCGCGCAATACGTCACTACCGGTGGGCTCCACCGTCATGGCGATCGACGTTGCCGTGTGCGCGCTGTCGGCCCCGGTCTTCTCGGTCGAAAACGCGCTGTATGCGGGCCTTTCGATGGTCATTAGCGGCTACGTGATCGATGCCGTGGTCGACGGCGGCAACAGGCGCCGTATGGTACTCATCATCTCGGACAAGTTTCCCGATATTGCGGCCGACATCATGTATGGCCTGGGTCGCGGCTGCACCAAGTTTAAGGCGACCGGCATGTACTCGGGCGCCGAGAAGCCGGTGATCATGGTCATTGTGAGCCGCCGCGAGCTCAACACCCTCAAAACGATCGTGCGCGAGCGCGATCCTCACGCCATTGTGACGGTCGCCGACGTTACGGAAACCTTCGGTGAGGGATTCAAGGACATTAACGCGTAGGGCCGACTGCGTTCCATCCAAAAGACGTTCACATTGATAAACCGTTTCATCAGCGGTTCTGCCTGCTCAATTGTTCAAATAATGATAAATACTCTGGTAAAGCTTCCAGTTTCCAGCATAATGAATGACGTACGTGCATCGCGGCTGTGTTGGGACTACCTTTCCGTGCCGTGCGCATCTTGTCTTAAGAGGATGAAAGGAAGGCACAATGAGCGACGAAGAGCTCAAAAAGGTTGCCAACGAGGTAAGGAAGGGCATCGTCACCGGCGTGCACGCTGCCAAGTCCGGCCATCCGGGCGGTTCGCTCGGCGCTGCCGACATCATGACCTATCTGTACTTTGAGGAAATGAACGTCGACCCGGCCGACCCCCGCAAGGCCGACCGCGATCGCTTCGTGCTTTCCAAGGGTCATTGCGCGCCTGGTCTGTACGCCGTGCTCGCCGAGCGCGGATTCTTCCCCAAGGAGGATCTCGAGACGCTGCGCCACATCGGCAGCCACCTGCAAGGTCACCCCAACATGAACGACACCCCGGGCGTCGATATGTCCACCGGTTCGCTCGGCCAGGGCATCTCCGCCGCCGTGGGCATGGCCGTTGCCGCCAAGCACTGGGGCGACGACTATCGCACCTACGCCCTGCTGGGCGACGGCGAGAGCGAGGAGGGCCAGGTTTGGGAGGCCGCCATGTTTGCCGGCAACCAGCAGCTCGATAACCTCTGCGTGATCGTCGACCACAATGGCCTGCAGATCGACGGCCCCGTCGAGGAGGTCAACGACCCCATGCCGCTCGCCGACAAGTTCCGCGCCTTCAAGTTCCACGTGGTGGAGCTCGCCGACGGCAACGATTTCGATCAGATCCGCGCCGCCTTTGCCGAGGCCCGCGCCACCAAGGGTCAGCCGACCGCCATCATCGCCGAGACCACCAAGGGCAAGGGCGTTTCCTTTATGGAGAACCAGGTGGGTTGGCACGGCAAGGCCCCCAACGATGAACAGTTTGAGCAGGCCATGGCAGAGCTCACGGCCGCCGGAGAGGAGCTCTAGGATGGCAGACGTCAAGAAAATCGCCACGCGCGTAAGCTACGGCGAGGCCCTCGTCGAGCTCGCCAACGAGCACGATGACTTTGTGGTCCTCGACGCCGACCTGGCCGCCGCCACGCAGACCGGTAAGTTTAAGGCAGCCTGCCCCGACCGCTTCTTCGATGTGGGCATTGCCGAGAGCAACCTGATGGGTGTTGCCGCCGGTATCGCGACCACCGGCCGCGTCGCCTTCGCGAGCACCTTTGCCATGTTTGCCGCTGGCCGCGCCTTTGAGCAGGTCCGCAACTCCATCGGCTATCCGCACCTTAACGTTAAGATCGGTGCCACGCACGCCGGTATCTCGGTGGGCGAGGACGGCGCCACGCACCAGTGCTGCGAGGATATCGCTCTCATGCGCGTCATCCCCGGCATGACCGTTATCGTTCCGGCCGACGATGTCGAGGCCCGCGCCGTGACGCGCGCCGCCTACGAGTGCGACGGCCCCGTGTACATGCGCTTTGCCCGTCTGGCCTCGCCGGTTATCAACGACCCCGAGACCTACAAGTTCGAGTTGGGTAAGGGCATTGTCATGCGCGAGGGCGCCGATGTGACCATCATCGCCTGCGGCCTGATGGTCGGCGAGGCTCTCGAGGCCGCCGAGCAGCTTGCTGCCGAGGGCATCGATGCCAAGGTCATCAACATGCACACCATCAAGCCCATCGACGCCGACCTGATCGTCAAGAGCGCCACCAAGACCGGCCACGTCGTGACCGTCGAGGAGCACTCTGTGATCGGTGGCCTGGGCAGCGCCGTTGCCGACGTCCTGTGCGAGCAGTGCCCGACGCCGCTCAAGAAGATCGGCGTCAACGACACCTTCGGTGAGTCTGGCCCGGGTGCCGAGCTCCTGCACAAGTACGGCCTGGACGCCGCCAACATCGTGGCGACCACCAAGGAGTTCTTGGCATAGAGCAACCACCGCTCAAATCGGCCACAAGCCAATAGCAAATAGACGTAGACAGGGACGCCCTCAAAAAGAGGACGCCCCTGTTTTTATATTTCAGCAAAATCAGTGCCGCATCAAGCAAGGCCTTCTTCGGGAAAAGGGCCCAGTACGGCAACGTGCAATTCAGCCCTCCCAACTTTGTATGTGCAGCACCCCAAGATCACGCGGCGACCCCATAGTAGCCGCAGGCCGCGCACAGGGTTACCTCCCAAATCTTTCCGCAGGACGGAGGCGCCCCCGCAGCGCGAAGCGCGCAGCGGGGGCGCCGACATGTCCGAGGACGATTTGGGAGGTAACCCTGTGCGCGGCCGGTGGGACCAAACCCCGCCATGCTTCTTATGTGCAGTAAAGCTAATGCTGCTAAAATACAAAGCGCTCATGTAGTTTAAACGCACGACGATAAGGAGCACCAGTGGGTAACCACTTCCGTACCTCCGGTGCGGGCGATGATGCCCCCAAGACGCAGACAGGCGTCCAGGGCAGCCGTTTCGCCACTCCGGATTCAGAGGGCCAGCCTGTTGCTCAGGCCCCCGCTCAGCCGGCAGATCAGGCACAGCCGGCATCCGATCCCTTTGCCTACAATCCCACCAGCGATGTTACGCTTTCCGGCACGGCGGGGTTTGAGCCCGTTCAGGCTGTGACCGCTCGCGTGGAGCAGCCTCAGGCTGGCGTCGCCGCGCCGCAGCCTAGCATGGCCGGCATTCCCGACCCCATGGCTCCTGCGACACCGGCTCCTCAGCCTGCGCAGTCTGGCCTCTTTGCCGCTATTCCCGATCCCACGCAGCCTGCTGCCCCGGTGGTCGAGAGCGATCAGGCAGCCGAGGTCGCAAGCCTCGATAACGCGCTCAACAACCCCGATTTTACGTCGGTGTTTGCGCCCATCGATCCGCAGGCCAGCCGCAAGAAGATGGCCAAGCAGGCCGGTGTCGAGCCCGTCATCCTTATGGAGCATGTCACCAAGATCTATCCGGCACAGCCCAACAAGCCTGCACTTGACGACATCAACATCGAGATCTATCCGGGCGAGTTCGTCTTCCTGGTCGGTCACTCCGGCTCGGGTAAGACCACGCTGCTGTCGACGCTCAACCGCGACGTCAAGCCGACGAGCGGCCGCATCTTGGTTGCCGGTCAGGACCTCATGAAGATCAAGAACCGCAAGGTTCCGTTCCTGCGCCGCCAGATTGGCGCCGTGTTCCAGGACTTTAAGCTTCTGCCGCAAAAAACCGCCTACGAAAACGTGGCGTTTGCCCTGCAGTGCATCGGCAAGCCCAAGGGCGTCATTCGCAGCCAGGTGCCCGAGGTGCTGCGTCTGGTCGGTCTGGCCGATCAGATGGACTCGCTGCCCGACCAGCTTTCCGGTGGCGAGCAGCAGCGCGTTGCCGTCGCCCGCGCTATGGTCAACCGTCCGCCGCTGCTGATCTGCGACGAGCCCACGGGTAACCTCGACCCGGCGATCTCGCTGGGCATCATGAAGCTGCTCGAGCGTATTAACCGCACCGGCACCACCGTGATCGTCGCCACGCACGACCGCGAGATGGTCGATAGCATGCACCGTCGCGTGATCGCCCTCGAGGGCGGCCACGTTATCCGCGACCAGGAGAGGGGAGGTTACGGCAACTATGGCACCAACTAACGTGGGCTACTCCTTCAAAGAGGCAATCAGCCACTTCTTCCGTAACTGGACTACCTCGCTCGGCGCCGTCATCACGATCTTCCTTTCGCTGTTTATCATCGGCCTGTTCATCATGGGCTCCGCGATGCTGAACTCCGTGATCGGCACCGTCGAGGATCAGGTTGTCATCAACGCGTTCATTAGCGATGACGCCGATCAGGCCGATGTTCAGGCTTTTGAGGCCGAGCTTAAGACATGGAATAACGTCAAGTCCGTGACCTATAAGGACAAGGACGACGCGCTGGCCGAGTATACGAGCAAGATGTCGGGCAACGCCGACGCCACCATGAGCGCGCTCGATGGCCAGAATCCGCTGCCGGCTTCGTTTGCAATTGAGATGGACGATCCGTCCAAGGTCGAGAGCACGGCCCAGAAGCTCAAGAAGAACGCCGACTTCCAGAAGATCGCGGATGACGGCGACGTCAACGCGAGCGTGCTGTACGGCCAAGAGGAAGTGAGCCGCCTGTTCCAGGTGACCAACTACATCCGCATCGCCGCCGTGGTGCTCGTTGGCCTTTTGACCTTTATCGCATTCATCTTCATCAACAACACGATTCGCCTGTCCATCACGGCGCGTCGTCGTGAGATTGCGATTATGCGTCTGGTCGGCGCCAGCAACGGCTTCATTCGCGGCCCGTTTATCACCGAGGGCGTACTGCAGGCCATTTTGGGCTCACTGCTTTCCATCGGCGTTCTGGAGCTGCTGCGCAATCTGATGATTCCGCGTTTGCAGGAGAGCATCGGCTGGATGTCGTTTGCCCTGCCGATGCAGTACTACCTGGTGACCTATGCTGCGCTGATTCTGGTCGGTGTGATTATCGGTCTCTTTGGTTCTGCCATAGCCATGCGCCGCTACCTGCGCGTGTAGGCATGCCTGGAATTCATCCCTTCCAACGGGTCGTCTCTTATGGGGCGGCCCGTTTTTTGATCTCTAGGGGACGGCAGGAAAGCGAATCATTTGGGTAGACTCTTTGGAGTTCGTCATCGATAGCAAGGAGGCGCCATGGGGCGCAATAACAAGCATAAGCGCGGTGCTCGCAATAAGCGTGGGCCGGTGCGCAGCGAACGCCGTCCGAGCCTGACCGGGCGCGTGCAGCTCCATGAGCATGGCGCCTATGTCATAACCGAGAGCGGCGACTACAAGGTTATGGGCCGCGGTAAGCGCGAGATCATGGATGGCGATACCGTTGCCGTGAGCATTAAGAACAGCCCGCACGGTGAGCGGCGCGCCGTGATCGAAGGCGTGGTTGAGCGCGCAGCCATAAGCGTGGTGGGTACGTACCAGACCGCTGGTCCGCTCGGTGTGATCGAGCCGCTCGATTCGCGCCTGAAGGCCGACTTCTTCATTCTGCCCGAGGATACCTCGGCGGATCGTCTGGGCGTCCACCCGGGTGATGCCGTTGTCGCGCGCATTTTGACCTACCCGACGCGCCTGGAATCGGGCACCGTGACGATCGAACGCCGCATTGGCGGAGATGACGCGCCCGATTTGGGCGTTCAATATGTGATGGCGCGTTACGGCTATACCGATAGCTATCCCGAGGCCGCGCTAGACGAGGCCGAGGGGCTTTCGCTCGATGTGTCCGCAGCGCTTAAGGACCCGCTCCGCCGCGATCTGCGCGACCGCTTTGTCATCACGATCGACCCGGTCGACGCGCGCGACTTTGACGATGCCATTTCGCTGGAGCGTACGCCCGAGGGTGGCTACAAGCTGGGCGTGCATATCGCCGACGTTTCACACTATGTGGCTTGGGACGGGCATATCGATCTTGAGGCTCGCCATCGTACGACATCGGTTTATCTGGCCGATCGCGTGCTTCCCATGCTGCCCGAACGCCTGTCCAATGACCTGTGCTCGCTTCGCCCTGACGAGGACCGTCTTGCGTTTACCGTTGATATTGAGCTTGATGCGCAGGGTCGCGTGCGGCATTACAATCCGTATCCCAGCGTAATTCGCTCGCGTGTGCGTATGGACTATGACGGCGCCGAGGCGCTGCTGGTGCGTGCCGGCGCGGTTGAGTATTCGGTGCTGGAGGGCGCGGCCGAGGATGTTGCGGCTGCCGAGACCTCGCGCGAGGACGCGCTTGAGCGCGGTCTTGCGTGCGAGGAAGCCGCCCGCGGCTATAACGTCGACCTCGGCGATTTCCTTGTCGCCGCCAACGAACTCGCCGAACTTCGCCGTCGTATTCGTCGTGCCCGCGGCTCAGTCGATTTTGACACGGCCGAGATTCGCGCTCTATTGGATGAGGACGGAGTGCCCGTGCAGATTGTGGCGCGCGAGCGTTCGTGTGCCACGTCGCTTATCGAGGAAGCCATGCTACTCGCCAACGAGTGCGTTGCAGAGTGGCTGGCAGACCGTGATATCGAGGCCTGCTATCGCGTGCATGAGGATCCGAGCCCCGATAGCCTGCACGGTGCCGCCGTTGCGCTGGCGCAGCTAGGCATCATCGACGATCGCCGTGCTGCCGGTATCGCCCTGGGGAGTCCCGATGAGCTACAGGCTGCAGTTGATGCTGCCGCCGGTACGGCCAACGCACCGCTCGTCAACACGCTGCTTCTGCGCAGCATGCAGCGCGCACTGTACAAGCCGCGCAACGAGGGCCACTTTGCGCTCGCCGCGCCGTGCTACTGTCACTTTACGAGTCCCATCCGTCGCTACCCCGATCTGGTGGTGCACCGCGTGCTCAAACTGCAGTTGGCCTATGAGCAGCTCGGCGGCAAGGACGCCCTGGTCCGTACGCCGCGGCTGATCGGCAAGGGGCGCGAGTCGCTGCCGCGCATTCTGCCGCAGATCTGCCGCGCATGCAGCGATGCCGAGCGCGCGGCCGATGCCGCCAGCCATGCGACGCAAAAGATCAAGATTGCCCAGTACTATGAGGACCGTCTGGGCGAGCGCTATGCCGGATCCGTCTCGTGGGTTAGCAGCATGGGCCTCTTTGTGCGCTTGGACCTGACGCAGGTCGAAGGCTTGGTTTCGATCAAGAGCCTGGGCAACGAGTGGTTCGAGTTCGACGAGGATGCGCTCACGCTCACAGGTGCCGACACGGGGACTCGCTATGAACTGGGCCAGCGCGTGATTATCGAGGTCTCGCGCGTCAATACTACGCGTGGGCACTTGGACTTTAAGCTTATCCATTAGCCAAATCTCGACTCATGACGGGAGAGCGGAGGGCGGTCTTTCGGGGCCGCCCTCCGCATTTGGATCATGGCTACCTTGCCGTCTGCACGGCCGCCCGCTTACCTGCTATTGGAGAGGTAAATCGGGACTGCGGACAAAAAGTTGGACCATCAGGTCCGGTTT
>NZ_QRLE01000027.1:0-24914 GCF_003473055.1 Collinsella sp. AM13-34
ATGAATGTGGGAGGTGTTCGGATAAAGTCGATAATCAAGGTCCAGCTAGATAGCAAAATGCTAAACCCCCGCTCGAGGTGGCGCTCATGACGGCATGGTAAAATTTGATTGTCAAAGATAGCAAGTTGGAGGTGCCCCATGAATGTCCCCGACGCGCTCCAAAACATCCGCTCAAAACACCCCGTTGCATATGTGGTTCTCTATCTCTTTGTCGGCTGGGCATTGCTGGTTGTCATCACCCATGCCATAGCTTTTGGAGCAGAACTGCTGATAGCCAGCTCGGACCAGCCCGTCGTCAAATGGGAAGCGACCGATGAGTGCACCGACGGAACCCGAACTGTTTACTACAACAGCCCGTCCCTCTACCAAGAGTTCAAGGTCAAGATAAAGGACTTCAAGATTGTCGATGCCGAACCGGGCTCTTTATTTACAATCGGGGCAACCATCAACGCCGAGCAAGTCGAGTACACGGACAGCCACGCGACGTATCGCATCGACCTCAGCATCCTAGGCCGACCGTCACGCACCTGTCTGCTCGAATGCGATATACGCGACACCACACTACACATGTCCGAAATACAGATGTGCCCGGACAAAACCCCTGAAGAGCTAGGAGTCCTAAGCCCGGCGAGCGATTCTCAGCAGTAGAACGATAGCCCGCCGGTTGTTTCTTTCCAACGTTTGCAAATCAGCGCATGGTTAGATGAAACAAACTGCATGATATCGCGTAAATCCCGAGCAGGAATATCGCCCTTGTTATGGGCCAGCTTGCATCCGCCGGAGCGAGTAAGCCATATCTTGGTCGCCTCGGCAGTGGGGCGCTTGACCGCTATATGAACATGGACGGATTCACCGTTCTCCCCTGTCCAGAAAAAGATGACGTACGGCCCGAGTCGGAAGAGACTAGGCATAGACTCGTCCGCCTTCGTAAGCAAAACGCAAGATAAGCGGGGCGTTATTACGCACAAAATCATCGAGGTCTTTGAGGTCCGCTTCGCTAAAGCCCTCGTGCGACACCCAGTTGAATGCCGGCAAGATACATTCCGCCGTGTCAAAGCCCCAATCGCGTGGGCGCTCCACAACGATCTTCACCGTGTTGTCCTCGCGGACTTCGGAATACGAGATTTGCGTATCGTCCTCAAGACGGACATATTCCCACATCATAAGCTCGCTCCGTTCAAAGAGGTCTCTTCTTGAGCAGTATACCCGCCCGCGCAGCTACTCCACCGGTTTGAAGATGGTGGACTGGCCGAAGACACTGCGGATGAGGGCTTTGGCCTCGTCCTCGGTCTGCGGGATGCTTGGGGCTGCGCCCTGATGGCCGAAGGGGCTGCCCGCGCCGGGGTTGGACTCCCAGGGAGCCGTAGGAGCGTCCTCCTCTTTGGGGGCAGTTGCAGCGGGCTTGGGCGCGGACGCCGCACCCGGCACGTCGAACGGGGGCAGATCGTCCCCGCCGGCATCGGCAGCAAAACCGCCGACCATGGCATCGTCGTAGGGAACCTGCTCGGATTCCCACGGCGCAGACGGCGCGGCGGGCTGAGCCGTGGGAGCGGACGCGCGCTCGGGCGCTCGGGGTGCGGGCTCGGTCGGGAGCTTGCCCGTGGCAGGAGCGCCGGCGGGGTTGTCGGAGCGCAGCCAGGGGGCCTTGGCCAGGTCGGATGACTTGGGCGCAGGCGCGGGGATCGGAACAGCCGGTTTGGGCGCAGCGGGTTCAGGCGCCGACGGGGTCGGTGCCGCTACCGGTGCCGCTTTTGGCTGCGTCGCGCTGGCGCTCGAGGATGCAGGGGCCGCCGAGGACACGGGTTGCGGGTCCGCAGATGCCGCAGCCCGTGCAGATGGAGAATGCTCCTCATGTTGAGGAGCCGGCGTGCCACCCCCATCCAGGACATAGTCGACGGTACGACGACCGAAGACCGCGCAGACCGTCGGCAGGACCACCGACTGCGTGTCGGCGCGACCGAGCATCTTGATGGCAAAGGTCGAGCCCGCGGGGAACGAGACCGTGAGCTTGGAGCCGTCATCTGACGTGGCGCGGGCATTGAGCAAAAGCCCTGCGTAGGAGGCCTGACGGGCCTTGACACGCTCGACAACCTCGGCCCATTTGCGCTGCAGCTCTCCGGCATCCTCGACCGCGGGCGTCTCGGCAGTACCGGCGGCGGCAACCTGGGCGGCATTGTTGGACTGGGGCTTAGGTGCCGGAGCGGTGGCAGGCGCGGGAGCCGCAACGGGCTGAGGCGTCGGAGTCGGCGCAGGCTGAGGTGCAGGCGCTGCAGGCTTGGAAGCTGACACGGACGCAGAACGGGACGCAGGCTGGGCAGCCGGAACAGCAGCACCACGGTCCCAAGGCATACCGCCCTGGCGCGCGGACGTAGCAGCGGGGGCAGCGGATGCCGCCGGAGCGGCAGCACGAGCGCCCGAAATTAGCGTCGGCTGTTGGGCAGCAGCGGGTACGGATGCTGCAGGCGCGGTGGCCTGAGCAGCAGCCACGCTCGCCGGCACGGCGCCGTTGGCAACCATGGCCTCCAGACGTGCCACGCGCTCGGCCAATGCCTCAATCGTTAAATCAGCCTCGGGACGTGCCAGACGCGTGCAGGCGATCTCGAGTACCAGGCGCACGTCGCTCGCGCCCCTCATCTCCAGCGCGGCATCGTCGAGCACTGTCAGCACACGGGCCAGGCGGTCGGCCGGATGCTCGCCAAAGGCAGCGGCCTCGGCAGCAAGCGCCTCGGCCTGCTCGGAGCCGCCCTCAAACAGCTCGGCACGGGCACCGGCAACGCAGGCAACGTACACGTCACGTACATGCGCCACCAAGTCGCGCGTCAGCTCCAGCAGGTCATTTCCTTCCTCGACCTGGGCGCGAATGAGTCCATAGAGCTCGGCAATATCGCGTGACGCAATGGCGCGGGAAAACTCGCCCAGAATCTGGTCCGAAACCTCGCCTAAAAGCGAGCGGGCGTCGTCCGCATGCACAGAACCGTTGCCAAAGACGCTCAGCTGCTCCAGCGTGGACAACGCGTCGCGCATACCGCCCTTGGCATGGCGCACCACGATAGCCAGCGCCTCATCGTCGTAATCGAAGCCCTCCTGCTCGCACACGTATGCCAGGCGACGCTCGATATCCTCGTTGCCGATGCGATGGAAATCGAAACGCTGGCAGCGCGAGAGGATGGTCTCCAGAATCTTTTGCGGGTCGGTGGTGCACAGCACAAAGATCACGTGTGCCGGCGGCTCCTCGAGCGTCTTGAGCAGCGCGTTGAACGCCGCCGTCGTGAGCATGTGGACCTCGTCGATGATATAGATCTTGTACTTGCCGCGCACCGGGGCAAAGTTGACGGAGTTGATGATTTCCTCGCGCACATTGTCCACGCCCGTGCGGGAGGCGGCATCGAGCTCGTAGACATCGGGGTGGTTACCCTCGGCAATGAGCTCGCACTCCTCGCAAGTACCGTCGGGCATGCAGCCGCTTGCACCCTCGGCGCGCGCCGCCTCGGCATTGCGGCACAGCAGCGCCTTGGCCAGAATGCGCGCCATGGTGGTCTTGCCCGTGCCGCGCGGTCCGCAGAACAGGTAGGCGTGGGACAGGCGCCCCTCGGTGATGGCGTGCTCGAGCGTCGAGACGATATGCTGCTGGCCCACCACGGAGTCAAAGGTGAGCGGGCGATACTTTCGGTACAACGATTCCATGGGTGCTCCCCCGGGTATACTGAGTCTTGTTGCCGCGGCGGCCATGCGGTCGCACGGCATACTGCATTCCATAATAACCCGTACGGCGAGCCCGCCGCGATAGGAGTCCAAAGAGCATGGCAGACGCAGAGAGCAACCTCGTTCCCTCCGAAGCAGCCGACCAGGTCGAGGTCGCGCTCGAGGAGCAGGCCGCAGCCGACGACGGCATCCTGTACCTCAACGAGTACCAATACGAAAACGACCTCGTCACCGACTTCGCCCGCCTGGTCGCCTCGCCCAGGCGTCGCGGCTCGCTGTATGTCGCCGCGGCAATTGCCGCGCTCATCGGCATCGGCATGCTGGTGGCCGGCGGCAACTGGATCAAGTTTGGCGTCGTCTTGATCGTATTCGGCGCCTTTTTGGCCTGGTGGAGCAAAAACCTGCACCACACCCTCGCCCGCGACTTTATCGACGCCGTTGAGGCCGACGAGTCCATGGGTGGCCGCTATCGCCGCGTCGCCGCCAACGAGGACGGCCTGATGGTTTGGGGCACGAGCGGCAAGTCGCAGTTCTTCCCGTTTGAAAAGCTCGACCACGTGCTCGACGGCGAGCGCATCTTTGTGGCCATGTTCGCCGACCAGGGCGTGACGATCCCTAAGGACACCTTTGTCCGCGGCGATGCCGAGCAGTTCGGTCCCTTCCTTAAGGCGCGCATCAACAAAAAGCTCCGCATCGAGACCAAACGCAAGAAGATGAAGGCAGAAAAGGCCGCTGCCGAAGCAAAACAGGGCGACAAGCCCCAGGAGACCAAGGGCAAGCAGCGCAAGCAGAAGAAGAGCAAGAAGAAGCGGTAGGCCGGCCGACACCGAAGGCGCCTCGTCCCGCGCCCGATTCCGGGCCGGGGCGCCTGGAATCGGGCGCGCGTACCGCCAATGGACCCGTTTTGCCTTGCTCTCGAGCTATTTCACTTCAAACCTTAAGAGCCTCCGCTCCGGCAGATCGGTCATCTTCATCGTGTAAGTCCCGGGAAATGCTTTCTCAAAACGGACGGTCTCGTAACCTTCGAAATAGTCGTTGGTGTTCTGCATCATAAATGGGACGAGCAACTCGTTTTCTGCCCCAACCTCCACGGCAAACGCAGCAGAGCCGCCAAGGACCGGCATGGCTTGCGTTATCAGATCGGTATTGACTACAAAATCATAGTTTGGCGCAGACTCCGGGACCAGATGCCAAACATACGCTTTGATTCCACCGTCGATATTATCCCTATTTCTGACACGCATCTTTACGGCGATAACGCACGTGATGTCGGCATCCTTCAGTCTCGTTTTCGTATCCACGGTGCCATATTTTGAATAATCGTCATGTGCTCGTTTGAGATACTCGCGCGGCGTGAGCAACTCTGCCCCGTCTATGCAAAACGAATACCCATCAGTCACCACATCCTTCGACCCCAGAAACGCTCCATCCATCGAGAGCCATTCGCCCTCCGCGTAATATTTCTCAGGAATGACCGTCCGGTTCCCGTTAACGACGCTCACCCTCATGCCCGCAAGGCCGGCAGCAGCACAGCAAAAAAGCGCGAGCGCCGATCTTCTCGTCCACAGGGTCTTCTTCATCGCGCTCACGACCTTTCCCGAACTTTCACAACGGCACCGTCGCGCATGCAGTAAACCCGATCGGCCAGTTCCTCGAGCACCTCTCCGTCATGGCTGGACAGAAGGACCTCACGACCCGTTGATGCCGCCATCGCCACAACGCGCTTGAGCATTTCAACGCCCGCTTCGTCGAGGGCATTCGTTGGCTCATCGAGAACAAGCAGCTTCGGCTTCTCCATAATTGCCGCAGCTATCCCCAGACGCTGCTTCATCCCAAGCGAGTATGCTCGGAACTTCTTTTTTTCGTCTGCATCGAGCCCCACGAGCCGCAGGGCAGAGCGAATGTCCTCGGGGGTGGCAACGCCCTTGATCTGAGCGATGAGCTTCAGATTGTCGTAGCCAGACAGATATCCCAAAAAGGAAGGCGCCTCGATCAACATCCCCAGACTCGGCGGGAACGAGATGTCCGCCCCAAGCCTTTGGCCATCGATAGAGATTTCGCCTTCGGTAGGCTTGATCAACCCGCAAACCGCTCGCATGAGCATGGTCTTACCCGAACCGTTTATCCCCTGAAGCCCGACCACAGTCCCAGGGTCAACCTCGATGGACACGTTGCGCAGGACATCGTTTTTACCCATGCGCTTCGATACGCCCCTTACGATCACACTCATATCTTGTCCCCCTTTTCTATAAGGTCGGCCCTTCGAAACCACAGTCCACCCAACGATAGGCATAACGACATAAGCCCAATTGATGACAAGACACTCGAGCCCGCCGCGATTCCCTCTTTGACAATTCCACCCCAGCGCAACAGCATCAAGGCGTTACCCAATAGCGCCCAATGTCGTGCATATGCCGAGCAGATCAGGTAGCTCATTAAAACCACAAACGAGACTGACGACCCAAGCACAAACCCAACCGCTGCCTGCGCAAACGCAAGCGCCTCAAAAGCAAATAAGAGACCTATGAAAAACGGCAGCGCATCTGCCTCGGCAGCTTTGAGAAACCACGGCGCCAAATTAGCCAGTTGAAGCGACTCACCATGAATGACCGCGCTGAACGAGGAGCTCACCACCAAGCTCCAAATCACAACAGAGCAAACCACCACGAGCAGTGAAAATGCCGTTACTGCCGCCACCAAGATAAAACGCGAGACCCACCAAAGGGTTCTTGCCCGGCATCGAACAAGCGCTTGCAAACCAAACCCGTGCAACGATTCGGTCGGATAGTCGAGTGTTGTATAGAGAATAAGCAGAATGAGAAATAGCCATCCTAGCGGAGGCACAAACATGACCCCGGGCCTAGGCTCAAACGGAGCAGATCCGGCAAACACGAGCGCAAGATTATCCGCAAACCCCAAGGTATCCGTTCTAACCCCATACACAGAAGACAATCCGTAGGCGTACACCAAGTTCGCAACGGTCACTGCCGCAATTGCAATAAAAGTAAGGATGTTCTTCTTCAAAACGGTCCTCAGGTCCGCGGCGACCAGCCTAAACAGCATCAGACCACCTCGCGTCTTTTCCACGCCCCAGAAAAAGCCAACGAAGCAAGGGTCAATAATATGATTTCCGCAAAACCGGCTCGAATGTCTGGCCAGTTATTCAGCGATTCCGACCTGATGCTGTTGAGGATATTGCAGTTAAACCCCACACAAGCCATTACGCCGAAGATCCAGCCATTTGCAAAATGCCACGCAACCATTAGCAGATACGGGACAATTATCGCTTTGATTCTGCTACGAAACAAAATTGAGAAGCCAGTTACAGCCATGGATAAAGTCCCGAGCGTGACAGCATCGAACAGCGTGTATGCGAGCACATATGACAAAGGATGCGAATAAAATAGACCGGAGAAGTAGCTATGCAGGTAAAGTCCTACGTAAGTCGACTCATCGACCCGAGGAAGATACGCAGGAAAAAGCATCGAGACGATCAGGAAATTGACGAGCAGAGGAATGGCAGTCACTGTAAACGCGGAGAGGAAAGCAGACAGCATCTTTACGTTCACGTACGCCTTTCTGGAAACGCGCGTGCATATCTGCATGTCATAACCACTCAAACGCTCAAAGAGACACGACCAAGATCCAGCCAACATTGCAAGCAGGGGCAGTGCATAGAAAAACACCGACGCAGACAGTGGCGCGTTCGCGCTCACAACAATCCAGTTACCGAAGCTGCTTTCACGTGTTTGACCGAGATAATTTTCGGCTTGCACGCCAACGCCGTAACCAAAAGAAAGAAGGTTGTGGCGCTCTTTTTCCAAATTTGCCCACGGCTCCAGCGCGGCAGCTATTGCAACTGCGACCGCAATCAAGAGAGCAAGGATAAAAGCTGGACGTCTAATCGTTTTCGACAGTTCGTATC
The DNA here is from genome assembly GCF_003473055.1 of Collinsella sp. AM13-34. NCBI lineage: Bacteria > Bacillati > Actinomycetota > Coriobacteriia > Coriobacteriales > Coriobacteriaceae > Collinsella > Collinsella sp. AM13-34. The sequence continues at coordinate 7,628 of NZ_QRLE01000027.1, forward strand.
TTGCGAGCTTTTGGTTCATACGTCCTCCTCCCCCTTCCGACCCAGAAAGCCGGAAGGGAGCCATTTCAAACAACTATGCGGGAAGCTTGTGGAAATGCCCGACGCAGTCGGGGCTCCATACGCCAATAACAGTGCCGTAGCCAGACTCCGCCCATGCAGTCAGTCGCGCCGCAGATCGCCCGTTCTCACGGACGAGGTTATACATTTCCCACTGTCCCTTGTGATTCGAACGATACGTTCCCTGAGTACAATTCATGCTGCCGCTACCGCTTGTGTTATACGCACCGTCTGTATATAACCGAAGCGGATTTCCCGTATGGCCCTGGATATCCAGATAGAGCGATGAGGAATCATCCTTTTGACGGTAGCCAGTTGCACTCGTCCCGGCACATTGAAAACTAAATGCCTTATCGGCATTGTTCGTACAGGTCGTAATTCCCGTATCGGCGTTTTGAGTAATGCTGGAAACCTGAGAGGTGTCAAACTCCTCTTGTGCAAACGATGCAGCGGGAACCCCTAGGGACAGACCAGCTGCAATCACCAAGCCGACTCCGATTCGAGCAATAGCGCTCCTTGGCTTAATCATGGCCTTCTCCAATCAAAAGCGGTTAACAATGCGTCGACGCACGGCAACCTTCGCATGAATAGAGAAAGATGTCTGTAAACACCCGCTATTGAGTTGATTGCTCAGGCGTTTACACGTTATTTACCTGCGATAACAATAAAATTAGCTCCGCCTTATTCTTGATCTTCAACTGGCGGTAAGATGCAGACCGCAGCGCTTGCACCGTAGATGCAGCGTAACCGACATCCTCCGCAATGGCCTTTGTCGTTGCCCCCTCTGCCGTCATCAGCAAAATTTGCGACTGAACATCAGAAAGGGAGCGCGACGTAAGCAGGGCCAGCTGGCGCACGCGGGCCGTTTCGGTGGACCCGTTCGCCCGGTACTCCAAGACGGCCTTCTCGTCCTCAACCGAGCGGGCGAGCGCGATGTGCGTAACGAACATGGGCACAGACCAGCAAACAATCACCGTTGCCACGACGACATTGACAGCCGAACTTTGCCCCAACAACGACGCGAGGAACAACGGCTCGAAAACCGTCAGATCCTGCACCATATTGAGCAAGACAGCCCAAACAGGAGCCGTCGCCCCGAAGCAAAGCATCCATATCCCAAGCATTTTGCGCTGCGGACAGCTTCGCATCACTATATATGTGAGCAGCACCCCCGTCAGCACCGCAAGTCCATGGATTCGCCCCCTAGCGACCGCATAGATTAAGGCAACCATGCCCATTGACACCAACGGCACGATAGCCCGAGCATGGGCATGCACCTTAAACGGACGCAGCCCAACAGCGAGCGAAGCCGTAGACGCCACGCCGCAAAACAGGACCGGCACAGCCATCAACGGAACGCGTATGCACATCAATGCCGCGATATAGATAAAAGACCATTCCACAGCAGATAGCACCGCCCATACGTACGGGCTTCCGAGCCAAATCGCTTCACCCGCTCTATCCAGCGCAGCGCCACGATTCGCTTTTCCACCCGCGTAGCGTAGCGACAGAAGCAGTCCGAGACCCAATGCGTAGCTTAAGAGGGAAAAGGCGACAGCCCGCGAAACACCGGACCCCCAATCGCTATCCGCCATTACCAAGGGCCCCGCCGCAAGGAGGATAAAGAATAATGTGAGCAGGTATCGAAACAGCCGGCGCGTTCGAGCTGATGCCACTATATCGTCAGCATGCCGCTGCGGTAGCTCATGCCCTACAGTATCGCCCTCACCCGCAAACAGCGCCACGAGCTCGCGTGAGCCCGCAACCGACGCCTTCCCGTATGCTCGGTGAAGCGTTGTTCTCACCGTCGATGGCTTCGTATCCGTCTCCTTGGCAATTTCCGCCGGCGTTTTCCCTTTGAGCAGCAGTCGAACAAACTGCTCTTCTCTAGGCGACAGGGCAGGGGAAAACACCCCCGCATCGAATGTGTCGGACGCACAGGCGATATCCGAATTGTTGTCCCGTTTCCCCCTTAGCAACATGCATACGAAGGCAGCAGCGATAACGGACCCCATCGCCAGCAATGCAATGACCACGGCATCGCTTGCGAAGTATGCCGCCTCAACAGCCGGAATAAGACCAATAGGAACTGCTACGAGCACAGAACAGGCAAACACGTCGCGCCGCCCATGGCCAAAGGCACGAGGGCGGCAAAACGGCGGGGCCACAGTCAATGCGAGATAGACCAACGGAATTAAAAGCGCAAGGCCAATTGACGCGGCCGTTACAGGGGGCATCCCCCATGGCTCGGGAACGACTCTCCATGAAACTCGACAGCAAAACAGCAGGCAAGACATGACGGCTATTGTTTCTGTAAAAATCGCGTCCTGCGGGTGACGAGTTTCCCTTTCGTCAGTCCGTGTCGACCTCTGCGTCAAAGGAGAGTCCGCCGTGCCCCAAATAACATATGAGAGAAGCAGCGACCCAACAAAGCACGAGACACACGAAACGCCATGTAACAACCAAATCGGTGCAAACACGATTGGAATAGAGTCTCCGCGAGCATAGAAAGCCAGGTCGGCCCATTCGGGAACCGTTGCAATAACACCAAGGAAAACACCGATGGCACCGAGATGCCTCGGCCTTCTCATTCCCCCCTTGCATAGCGCAGCACCATGAACAAACGCCGCGAGGCATGCGCCCAGGATAACGAGCCAGGTCATTGCACCTGACGCTAGGCCGATTGAAGATGAAAACCGGTGATAAGGGGTGACCGCCATTACGACAAGCGCAATGGCGCAGGCAAATGTAGCAGAACGGCGGGAAAAGAGCATACGGCCTCCATAGCGTGTCATTATATCGCTCGAGCCGCTCGTTTATCTCTGTTCTCACACCAGCCAGCATCAATGATTCAGGCGAACTCCAATCCGCGCCAGATCACGGTCCGGCTTTTGTTCGCAGTCCCCACATCAAAGCGGGATGCGGTTTCCTTTTGGACGCCGGTTCGGAAAGCGCATCCCGTTCCAGGGCAATATTCTGGGATGCAGTTTCCGCAGCCCACCCCATTTGGAAAGCGCATCCCATAATTTGGCTGAAAACTGAGATGCGCTTTCCAAACGAGCCGAAACGGGCCGAATCGATCGGGCCACCTCGCATCCCGCTATCCTCGCCATCTGCCCGAGCGTGCTACACTAGCAGCATCTATGCCACCGCGAACGGCTCGGCCCCGCGCCCGCCGCTCGCAAACGAACTTTAAACGCACGAGGGTTGGCCATGCCGCTTTTCTCGCAACATACCGCCCGGTTCTCGCCGGACGTTCCTTTGGAGGGCACCAGCTCTCGCGAGCTGCTCAAGCGGTACCAGCCGCTCGAGACACTTGCGACCGGCGGTTTTGGCTCCATCGAGATCTGCCGCGACACGCACCTGCGCCGCCGCGTCGCCATTAAACGCATCCCCCTTATCAACGGTGCCGGCATGCCCGCTAGCGACATCATGGATGTCCTGCGCGAGGCGCACACTGCCGCCATGCTTCAACATCCCAACATCGTGCAGGTCATCGACTTTACGCACGACACAGCCTATGCCTACCTGGTTATGGAATATGTCGATGGCATGTCGCTGGCCGAGTTTTTGCACCGCGCGGACGGCCACTCACTTACCTTTGACGAGGCCGCGGCCATTGCCGATGCCCTGGGCCAGGCGCTCACCTTCGCCCACAGTAATGGCGTACTCCACCTGGACATTAAGCCCGCCAACGTGCTCATCGACCACTCGGGCAATGTAAAGCTCACCGACTTTGGCATGGCGCGGCTGTCGTCCGCCGGTGGCTTTGGCGGCTCACGCGGCGGCACCATCGGCTACATGCCGCCCGAGCAGCTCGATATCGAGACCGGCACGGTCGACGAGCGCGCCGATGTCTTTGCCCTCGCCTGTGTGATCTACGAGGGCCTGTGCGGCAGCGCTCCTTTTATGGCGGCCACGCCCGCCGACTCGCTCGGCCGCATCATCGGCGGCGCCACCTATCCCAGCGAGCTGATACCACACTTTCCCCCGGGAGCCGAGGCCGCGCTCATGAGCGCGCTCTCCCCCATGCCGCAGGACCGCCCCAACAGCATCGAGGCATTTTGCGACCAGCTCCTTGCCGGTCTGGGCAGCGTGCGCGAAGGCCGTCGCAGCCTGGAGCAAATGGTTGGCGAACTTTCGGATGACGAGCAGGAGCTCGACGATATCGAGCCGTCGCACTACGAGGACGACACCATCGAAGTCGACCCCGCACTCGGCTGGGCAGGCACGCGCTGGAGCCATGCGCGCGACTACGCCATGCACGCTATCTCGGCGCTAACGTGCGGCGCCTTTAGCTTTTTGCTGATGCAGACGGCCGGCGTCGCGGCGCTTCCCGGCCTGGTCATTGCGGCTATCGCGATCGGAGCGGCGGCCGGCCTGGCCCCCCAGATTGGCTCGGCCATCTCGGCTGTGGGCTTTTTGGTGCTCATGGCAAACGCCACCATGCAGGCACAGGGCGTCCTGTCGATGTTGCCCGTCGCGGTGATCTTTGCCGCCGCCATGTCCGGTTGGTGGATCGCCTGGGGTCGCACCGAGGCTGCCGCGAGCGCCGCACTCACCTGTGCACTCGCGCTTGGCTGTCTGACCGGCAATACCTTCCTGGCAGCTGGGGTCACCGCCGGCGTCGCGTCATTTTGGCTCGGCCCGGCAAGCGCCGCCGCGGCAACGGGCATGGGCGCACTTTTTGCCCGTCTGGCCACGGTCGCGCTTTCAGCCGGAGGCGTGCTGGGGCTCGGTAACGTTGCCGCAGCGCTGGGAGACCCACTCCTTTGGGCTGCCTTTGTGCTGGTAGCGGCAACTGCCGCGGCGTCATCTGCGCTGCTCAACGCCCATGCCAAGCGTGCCGATCAGGGCTCAAACCTTGCCGTAATCGCCGCCATCGCTGTCGCCGGCATCGGCTGCGCAGCGGCGTCCTGTCTTGCACACCATATGGAAATTGCCAGCCTTGCAGCCGCGGTCGTCGCCAAGGCGGCGGTTGCGGGAACCCTATCCTCTATAATCGTTGGGATATGCCTATATTTGCTCGGATACCAAAGAACCTATACGGAGAGTGATCTTTCGTGAACTTCCTGAACATCTTCGAGGACCACGTGGCCGGCATCTTCGGTGCCACCCGTGCCCCGTTCTCCTTTAAGAAGCTTGCCAAGCAGGCCGCTCGCGACATGGAGGATCAGACTCTGGTGATCAACGGCGTCAACACGGCGCCGGCACTCTATACCATCCTGATCGCCGCCGACGACGATCCCATGCTCGCCCCGTTCTACCCCGAGCTTTCGCGCGAGGTCCGCGAGTTTGTGAAGGCGCAGGCCGAAAAGCGCCGCTATGTCTTTGTCGGCGAGCCCCTCGTGCGCTTTATGATCGATCCGCAGCTGCGCGCCGGCAAGTTCTCGGTCTTTGCCGAGAACGTCGATGCCCCCACGCTCGGCCGCCTGTACGAAGAAGAGCGCGCCTATCAAAACGGTCTGGGCCAAAACAACTCCGCGGCAAGCCGTGCCGCCAGCGCCCCGCGCGCCGGCCAGCAGCAGTTTGCTGCCCCGCAGCAGCAGCGCCCCGCCGCCATGCCCCAGCAGCAGCCGACGCCTCGCGCCGCCGCTCCCGACCCGCTTGCCGTGGCAGACCCCTTCGCGCCTAGCGTCCCCGACCCCGCCGCAGCACCCATCCCGGTGCCGCAGACCGTCTCGCGCGACGCGCTTGCCGGCATGGGCGGAGCCGCCGCGACCGGTGCCGCCGTGGGCCTAGGCGCCGCAGCCGGCATCGCCTCCAACATGGCGAGCACTCGCGCCCCGCAGCGCCCGCTCGCCCAGCTCGTCGACGTCGTGAGCGGCGAGAGCCATAGCATCACCTCCGCACAGGTGACTATCGGTCGCGAGCGCTCGGTTTCCGATATTGCCCTGCGCGACCCCAACGTGTCGCGCCGCCACGCCCAGCTCACCTTTACGGGCTCGGATTGGTCGATCGAGGACCTCAATTCCACCAACGGCACGCTCGTCAACAACCGCCGCATTACGCGCTGCCCGCTGCGCAACGGCGATCTGCTGACGTTTGGCCTGAGCACCTTTGAATTTAGGGGATAGTCTCTTATGAACATCGATATCGTCCTTTTTGCAGGCCGCATCGTCCTGGTCGCCCTGCTCTATATCTTCCTGTTCGCCGTCATGAAGACCGGCGTGGGACTTGTGCGCGGACAGCGCCGCGACTCGGCTATCTGGACGATCGATGTGGACAAGGGTCCGCGCGGTATCCGCGGCATCCACGTAGACATGCTCGGCCCCGTCATCGTCGGTCGCTCGCCATCTTCGGACATCTGCATCAACGAACCGTTCGTCTCGGCCTCGCATGCGCGCTTTTCGCTGCAGGGCCCGGCGCTCATCATCGAAGACCTCAACTCGCTTAACGGCACGCTCGTCAACGGCCGCCAGCTTGTGGAGCCCGCAACGCTGCGCGAGGGCGACGAAGTCCAGATTGGCGACGTGGTCATGAAGGTGAACCGTCGATGAGCGACGAGGAGAACAAGTCCGCGACTATGACCGAGGCACCGGCTGCCGCCACAGCTGCGCCGGCCCACGCCGCTCCGGCGGGCTCCGCACCCGTGGAACCCGAGGACACCGTGTTCTCCCTGCCTCTTTCGCATGTAACGCATGATATTTCGGATCTCGCCGATAACGAGGACGAAGAGGATACCGTAGCGGCGCCCATCGGCGCACATGCCGCGGAACAGCCCACAGCGCCCGAAGCAACCCCGGCGCCAGCTCACTTTGCAGAGCCTGTCGCCGCGGCAATCAACGAGAGCGCTGCGGTGTTTGCGGCACCCGAGCCCGCCGCGCCGGCGTTTCCCATAGCCCCGGCATCCGAGGTTGCGCCCGTGTCTACGCCGGCGCCCGAGCCTATAGACGTCAGCCCGCAAGACGACGAGTCGACCGCCCGCGTGTCCGAGGAGCCCGACTCCCCGGACACCGGCGATTCCGAATCAAACGCCGAGACCGACACCGTCTCTCCCGGTGACACAGCCGAGATCGACGTAGCCGCCGTTGAAGCCAAGCTCAAAGACCCCGGCTCGACCATGAGCTTTGAGCCCCTGACCGAGGAGCGCATCGAGACCGACTCGACCTATGATGCCGGCACCACCACGCAACTCATGTGGGGTGCCCGCTCCGACGTTGGCTGTGTGCGCCCGCACAATGAGGATTCCTACCTGGTGCAGTCGCCGCTCTTTTGCGTATGCGACGGCATGGGCGGTCACGCCGCCGGCGAGGTAGCCTCTTCCATCGCCGTCGAGACTATTGCCAAGACGGCCCCGCAGTCCGCCGACGCAGCACGCCTGGCGGCAGCCGTCGAGGCAGCTAACGCCGCCGTAATCGAGGCGGCCCTGAACGGCCTAGGCAAGCCCGGCATGGGCTGCACAGCCACTTGCGCCTATATCGAAAACGACACGCTCGCCATCGCCCACGTGGGCGACTCTCGCGCCTACCTGCTCCACGAGGGCACGCTCATCCGCGTGACCCGCGACCACTCCTACGTGGAGGAGCTCGTGGACGCCGGCGAGATCACGGCAGACGAGGCTCGCGTCCACCCCAACCGTTCGGTCATCACCCGTGCGCTGGGCTCAGACCCCGCCATGTATGCCGACCACTTCACTCTGCATATCGAGGAAGGCGACCGCCTGATACTGTGCTCTGACGGCCTTTCGAGCATGATTCCCGATAGCGATATCGAGAACATCGCCACGCAGTCCTCAACCGCGCAAATCTGCGTTGACAACCTAGTGGACGCGGCGCTTGCCGCCGGCGGCCACGACAACGTGACCGTAGTAGTCGTTGACCTGGTTGACGATGGCGTTATGCGCGAGGCGCAACGCGTGCGTCGCCGCAACGTCACCATCGGCGTCGTCTTAGGTCTCGTCTTGGTGCTGGCGGCTGCCATCTGGGCCTACACGGGTGTCACCGGCTCGTACTACCTGGGTACCTACCAGGGCAATGTCGCCGTCTGGCGCGGCCTTCCCGGCAAGCCGCTCGGACTCAAGCTTCACTGGCTCGAAAGCGAAACCAGTATCAAGCTGTCCGACCTGCCCGAAGACACGCAAAACCGCCTCAAGGCGGGTATTCCGCAAACAAGTGTCGACGATGCGCAGGACACGATATCCAAGTACCGCCACCAGATCGACGAGGAGCAGACCCGCCAGGTGATTGACGCGCAGACGATTCGCGACAACACCAATCAGGGATCGACCTCCGAATCAGATTCCGAGAAAACCGCCGAACAGTCCGCCGAGGCCGAAGCCTCCGATAAGAATTAGAAAGGGAGTGCCGCTTATGAGTCGCCGCAACACCGAGCTGCTCTTGCTCATCGCCTCGGCGTTCCCCGTCATCCTGCTGTATGCGATGTACGTGCTCACCGCGGGCGCCGCCATCTCCTTTGAGACGCTCGCCGTGCCGATCGGCCTCTTTGCCGCCTTCGCCGCGGCACATATCGCCGTGCGCATCTTGGCGCCCGGCGCCGACCCCGCCATCCTACCCATCGTATTTATACTTTCGGGCATCGGCATCACGTTCGTGACACGCCTCGCCCCCGCTCTCGCCATCTCACAGCTCATCATCCTGTTTGTCTCGGTGGCCCTGATGGTGGGAACGCTCGCACTGGTCAAAAACCTCGACGTGGTCATGCGCTACAAGTACACCTTTGGCATCATCGGCATCATCCTGCTGATGCTGCCCATCTTTATCGGCACCACGATCTCGGGCTCCAAGCTGTGGATTCGCATCGCGGGCTTTACCATCCAGCCTGGCGAGTTCGCCAAGGTCTTTATCGTGCTGTTCCTGGCCGGGTACCTGGCCGAAAACCGCGAGCTGCTCTCCATCTCCAACCGCAAGATCTTGGGCTTTAAGATCCCTCGCCTGCGACTGCTGCTGCCGCTGTTTGCCGTGTGGGGTGTGTGCCTGCTCGTCGTCGTCTTCGAACGCGACCTGGGTTCGGCCGTGCTGTTCTACACTATCTTCTTGCTGATGCTCTACGTTGCCACGGGGCGCTTTTCGTATGTCGTTATCGGCCTTGCGCTCTTGGCCGTCGGCGCCGTGGGCGCCTACAAGTTCCTGTCGCACGTTCAGGTGCGCTTCCAAGTTTGGGTCGATCCGTTTAAGGACGCCCAGGGCCAGGGCTACCAGATCGTCCAGTCGCTCTTCTCGCTTGCCGATGGCGGTCTGGTCGGTGTTGGTATCGGCAACGGCATGGCCAACAACATCCCTGTCGTCGAGTCCGACTTTATCTTCTCGGCCATCGGCGAGGAGATGGGCCTTTTGGGCGGCGGCGCCGTGCTCATCCTGTTTATGCTCTTTGCCGTGCGTGGCCTCACCACGGCTGCCCGCGCTAAATCCGATCTCGCCGCTTTTAGTGCCACGGGCCTTACGGCCGCCATCAGCTTCCAGGCCTTTTTGATCGTGGGCGGCGTTACCCGCCTGATCCCGTTGACCGGCGTCACCCTGCCCTTTATGAGCCAGGGCGGTTCCTCGCTGCTGGCAAGCTTTATCATCGTCGCGCTCCTGCTGCGCGCCGGTGACGAGGCGACCGGACGCGAGGCCGAGCTTACCGGCACCGGCACCATGGCCGCCATCACCGATGATCAGGTCGCATCTGCCGCCGTCCCGACGGGCACGCGCTTTGCCACCTCGTCCTCCTACGGCAGCGGCAGCCATTCCGTCGGCTCGCGCATGCGCCGTCGCCTGCTCGACACGCCTGAATCCGGTGTGCTCGGCCGCGTTGCGCTCGCCAACCGTCTAACCCGTGCGGTGCTCGCCTTTACGGCGCTGTTCGCCATCCTTATCGGCAACCTCACCTATGTCCAGGTCATTAAGGCCAAGGACTATCAGGACATGCCGACCAACAACCACACCATCGCCCGCTCCAAGTACATCCAGCGCGGCTCCATCATCACGTCCGACGGCGTGACGCTGGCCGAGTCACTGCAGCAGGAGGACGGCACCTACGTACGCTCCTACCCCAACGGCAACCTGGCAGCGCACGTGGTTGGCTACGTGAGCCAGCAGTATGGCACCACCGCCATCGAGAGCGTCATGAACGACACGCTCACCGGCTCTAAGGATTACTCCAGCTGGAACAACGCCATCGCGTCGCTCGCGGGCCAGACCCAGCCGGGCAACACCGCCAAGCTCACCATCGACTCGCGCATCCAGACGGCTGCTGAGCAGGCGCTCAAGGGCTTTAAGGGCGCTGTAGTGGTCATCGACCCGCGTACCGGCGCGGTACTCGCATGTGCCAGCTCGCCCACCTACGACAACACCAACATCGACGCCTTGCTGCAGGCGGGCGGCGGCGAGGACGGCTCCATGTACAATCGCGCCATGGACGCGCTGTACACGCCGGGCTCAACGTTTAAGGTCGTTACGCTTTCCGCGGCACTCGAGACCGGTACCGCCAGCCTTACCAGCACCTACCAGGCGCCCGGCTCCATGGACATCGGCAACGCACCGGTCACCAACTATGCCAACGAGAGCTACGGCACCATCAGCCTGCAGCAGGCCTTTGCCGTGTCCTCCAACGTCGTCTTTGGCCAGGTGGCAAACGAAGTTGGCGCAAACACGCTCGTGCAGTTTGCCAATGCCTTTGGCTACGGCCAAAAGCTCGGCCAGGACCTGACCTCCGCGGCCTCCATCATGGCCGACCCGTCGCTCATGACCGAGTGGGAGACCGCCTGGGCCGGCGCCGGCCAGCCTGTCGGCATGGACCACACGCCCGGCCCGCAGACCACCGTCATGCAAAACGCCGTGATTGCCGCCGCCATCGCTAACAGCGGCGTGGTCATGGACCCGTACTTTGTAGCCCAGGTACTCGCCCCGGACGGAACCGTGGTTAAGACCACGCAGTCCCGCTCGCTGGGCCAGGCTGTCAGCTCTGCCACGGCCGACCAGGTCAAGCAGGCCATGCTCGCCGTCGTCCAGTCCGGTACCGGCACCGATGCCCAGGTCCCCGGGGTCAAGGTCGCCGGCAAGACCGGCTCGGCCGAGATCGGCGGCACCAACGTCAACTCAATGTTCGTTGGCTTTGCACCTTACGATTCACCCACGGTCGCTATCTCGGTGGCCTTGGAGGATTACGACAAACACGACGTCAAGGCGGCCAAGATTGCCGGCATCGTCCTGACCGCGGCGCTCGCCGCACAGGGAGCGTGATGCCCATGATCGAATCGGACACCCGAGGCGCGCCGCGGCCGAAGAGTTAGCGGCAACGCGCCACACGGCCCCAGCGGCCACATCGTAGGTACTACACACATCGTTGAGCGAATAGTTATGTTAGGAGCAGGAATGGAACAGAGGGTCCTCGGGGGAAGATACCTCCTCAAGGATAAGGTGGGGACAGGCGGTATGGCGACCGTCTACCGTGCACAGGACCAGGTCCTCGACCGCACGGTGGCCGTCAAGATCATGCTGCCGCAGTATGCTGGCGACGCAACCTTCGCCGCACGCTTTAAGCAGGAGGCCCAGGCAGCAGCCGGTCTCTCCTCCCCCTATATCGTGGGCGTCTACGATTGGGGCAAGGACGGCGACACCTATTACATCGTCATGGAGTACCTGCGCGGCACTGACCTTAAGAGCGGAATCAAGAGCCACGGCGCCCTCGACCCCAAGAAGGTCGCCCAGATCGGCTCGCAGATCAGCTCTGCGCTTTCGGTCGCCCACAAGCACGAGATCATCCACCGCGACATTAAGCCGCAGAACATCATGGTGCTGCCCGACGGCAACATCAAGGTGATGGACTTTGGCATCGCGCGTGCCAAGAACAGCCACCTCACGCAAGACAACAACGTGCTGGGAACCGCCCACTACGTCAGCCCCGAGCAGACCCGCGGTCAGGACCTCGGCCCCACCTCGGATATCTACTCGCTGGGCGTCGTGATGTACGAGTGCGCCACTGGCCGCGTTCCCTTTGACGGTGACGACGCTATCTCGGTCGCACTCAAGCAGGTCAACGAGCTGCCTATTCCGCCGAGCCAGATTAACTCCGGTGTCGACGCCGACCTTGAGCGCATCATCCTCAAGTGCATGGAGAAGGACCCGGCAAACCGCTTCCAGACCGCCGACGAGCTGCGTCAGGTGCTCAACAGCTACCTGTCGGGCCGTGCCGTCAACATCTCGGAGCCCACGCGCATCATCGGTGCCCCCGGTGAGCTGGGCGCCACCAAGACCCGCGAGCTTTCCGATCAGACGCGCGCCATGGTGCGTCCCGTCTCGGGCGTGAGCGGCCAGAATACCGCCCGTAGCTCGGTTTCGGGCTCCACCGGCTCCTACGAGGTCGAAAAGCCCAAGTCCAACAAGAACAAGATTATCGCCGCTGTGGTGGCAGCCGTTGCCGTCATCGGTATCGTGTTGGCCTTTGCTACTGGGCTCTTTGGCGGCGAGCAGGTCCCCGTGCCCGACGTGCTGGGCAAGGACCAGCAGACTGCCGTCGAGCTGATCAAGGAAGCCGGCCTCGAGGTCGGCACCATCGACCAGAGCTATAACGACGATGTCGACGAGGGCAAGGTTGCCGAGCAGACCCCCAACGGCAACACCAAGAAGCCCAAAGGCACCAAGGTGAACCTGGTGATCTCCAAGGGCCCCAAGCCCTCCGAGAAGGTTGAGGTTCCCCAGCTTGTCGGTCTAACCAAGGACCAGGCAGAGGCGGCACTGGCAAGCGTTGGCCTAAAGGGCAACGCCACCGAGGAGGCCAACGAGGCCGACGAAGGCCAGGTCTTTGAGCAGGGCACCGACGTCGGTAAGGAAGTCGAGAAGGGTACGACCATCTCGTACAAGGTCTCCAGCGGCCCGGATACCACGTCCGTCCCCGACCTGACCGACATGACCGAGGCCCAGGCGCGCAACGCCCTCGATATGGCAGGCTTTGGCGTCGACGTGAGCTACCAGGAGAACGACTCAGTTACCGAGGGAACCGTGATCAGCTGGAACCCCAGCGGCAAGCAGAAGCCCGGCGCCACGATTACCGTCGTCATTGCCAAGAAGTCCGGCAAGGCCAGCGTTCCGGGTAACCTGTACGGCAAGAGCATCTCCGCCGCCGTCACCGCGCTCAACAACGCCGGGTTCTACAACATCGCGTTCTGCGACCAGAACGGCAACCCCGTGAGCGGCAACGAAAACGCCACCGTTACGGGCGTCTCCCCCACCGGCAAGCAGTCCACCGACAACACGATTACGCTGACGGTTTCGATTTCTGGCTCGGGTTCGGGCTCTGGCTCGGGCACGAGCACGGGCGACGATTCTGGTACGACCAACTAGTCGCCGCCCCACCGCCCATTACGGCTCCCGCCGCAAACATATTCGCTCACAGGCGCCCGCTTGCTCCCCCAGCAAGCGGGCGCTTCGTTTTTGACATGACATGAACCAGAAGAGCCCGGTACCGTGGCGGTGTACCGGGCTCGACAAATCTCTGGTGCCCCCGGGCGGATTCGAACCGTCGACACCCGCTTTAGGAGAGCGGTGCTCTATCCCCTGAGCTACGGAGGCATGCTGTACTAGTGTAGCAGATTTACGCCGCTGTAATGCAACGTATAGCCACTCTTCGAAGTTGCGGTGGAACAGCCCTCCGGAAAGTGCGTCCCACTATCCAGGCAAATTCTGGGTCAGACTTTCCCCATGAGACTTCGCTGGGAAACTGTGACCCAGAATTTCGGCTCGAAACGGGACACGGTTTCCCAAACGACCCCGTTCCGGAAACTACATCCCGGAATCGACGCTCGAACTGGGATGCACTTTCCCGATCGAGCCACATGGGAGACTGCGCCCCACTTTGAGGGGGCGCTCTTTAATGACTACTTGCCTTTGTGGAAAAGGTTTTTGATAACGGAGGGGATGCTCTTGGCGCCCTTGGCCGTCACATCGATAAAGTCGGGCGAACGCACGAGCTTATCCTCGTCGACGTACTTACGGACCGCGCGAAGCGTCTCTTTATCGTCGCGCGTCGAAAACGTAAAGTGGCCGTTGTCCTTGGTGAAGATAGCAAAACGCGTAATCTTCTTGGTGCCGCGCAAAACCTCGGCGGCAATATAGTCGACCTCGTCCCACGGGATTTGGATATAATCCTCGGGATTACGCTCGTTATAGTACTCAAACGCCTTATTGCCCACCATCACGTTACCGTGACTGGTAAGCCCCATCAGGCAGGTTGCCGGCGTTGCCAGATCGACCGTGCTGTTCTGAGATTGCGCCATACGCGCCTCGCCCTCCAAATAAAACAATCGGACCGCATCCAGTGTACCCACCGGGTGCGGTCCGTTTCAATGGCTCAAAAGCCCTTGCCTAGCAACTCTCGGTCTTAAGCCGAAGCGTGCTTACATGAAGCCGCAGACGCGACCGATGATGCCGACGGCGAAGAGAGCCAGGATGATGACGATCGGGCTGACCTTCTTCTTGAGGAGCTTGCAGACCAGAAGGGTCAGGCACACGGCGGCAAGGCCGGGGATGAGCTGATCGAGGTTGGCCTGAAGCGTGGTGACCTTCACCGGGTCGAGTGCGTTGGCACCGACAGAGCTGTACATCGTCAATGCCTGCTTGATGCCCTCAGAACCGGCGGGCAGGTTGGCCCAGTCGATATAGGCGCCAGCGGACTGCGTGACCTTGGAGACGACCGGGGTGAAGGAGATGGACACCCAGCGCTCGACCAGGGCGCCGATGATGAACATACCCAGGATGGAAGCACCCTCGGTGACCTTGCCCATCAGACCGCCGGAGAGGTCCTTGGCGATGGAGGAGCCGACCTTGTAGCCAAACTCCTGCGTGTACCACAGGAAGGCGTAACGGATGATGTTCCACGCGAAGAAGAACAGCAGCGGACCGGCGATGCTGCCGGACAGGGCCAGGGAAGCGCCCAGTGCACCCAGAATCGGGCGAAGGGTGAACCAGAAGGCGGGGTCGCCGACGCCGGCGAGCGGGCCCATCATACCGACCTTGACGCCCTGAATGGCGACGTCGTCAATCGGAGCACCGTTGGCGCGCTCCTCCTCGAGGGCGAGGGTAACGCCAATGACGGGGGCGGAAACATAGGGGTGGGTGTTATAGAACTCCAGGTGGCGCTTAAGAGCGGCAATCTGGTCATCCTTGCTGGTGTAGAGCTTCTTGATCGCAGGGATCATTGCGAAGCACCAGCCGCCGTTCTGCATACGCTCGTAGTTCCACGAGCCCTGAAGGAACTGATGACGGAAGCAAACCTTCTTACGGTCAGCCTTGGTGAGCTGAATCTTGTTCTCTGCCATATGTATCACTCCCCTCCTACTCGTAATCGTTCAGAATGTCGCCGAGCGGGTCACCGGAGCCACCGCCCATGCCGCCACCCTGCTTGGCCAGATCCTTAAGGCCAAGGTAGATGAGGGCAAGGGAGATGCCGATGAGGCCAAGGGCGATCAGCGTGAGCTGAGGGATGGCAGCAAGGACAAAGCCGAGGATGAAGAACGGCCAGGTCTCCTTGGTGGCCATCATGTTGATGACCATGGCGTAACCGACGGAAGCGACCATGCCGCCGCCGACAGCCATGCCGCCGGACAGCCAATCGGGCATAGCGTTAAGCGCGTTGGTAACGGCCTCGGCCGGGATGATGCACAGAAGTACTGCCGGGATGGCGATACGAACACCCTGCATGAGGATGCCGGCGTACTGCCAACGCTCGATGCCGGCGAAGTCGCCCTTCTCGGCGCAGGCGTCCATGGCGTGAACCATAGCGGTAGCCAGGGTACGGCAGATCATGGTCAGGAACAGACCAGCGACCGACAGCGGGACGGCGACGGCGATGGCGGCGGTAACGGCCTTGGCCGAATCGGTGGCGCCACCGTTGAGGGCGAGCACCATGATGATCGAAGAAGCGACCGAGGCCAGAGCGGCGTCAGGCGCGACGGCGGCGCCGACGTTAGCCCAGCCAAGGGCCATCATCTGGAGCGAACCGCCCAGGAGGATGCCCTCCTGAAGGTGACCGGTTACGAGACCGATAAGCGTGCATGCCACGAGCGGCTGATGGAACTGGAACTCATCCAGAATGCCTTCCATACCGGCAAGCAACGCGACAATCGCAACAAGCAGAATAGTGATTGCAGACATGTATCGGACCCTCCTTTACTATGCTTGAGCGGCCAGTTCGGCCTTAGCTTTCTTCAACATGGCGTCGAGATCCTCGGAGGAATCCGAAGGAACCTTGCGGACCTCGAACTTGACGCCCTTGGCCTTGAGAGCCTCGATGGTCTTGACATCGTCATCGCCCATGGCGACGGCGTTAGTGACGACGACCTTGCCCTTGGAGTGGGCCATGGAACCGATGTTGGCTTCCTTGATGTCGACGCCGGCCTCGATGGCCCTGAGCAGATCCTGCGGGTTCTCGAACAGCAGCATCGCCTTGGTGTCGCCAAAGCGCGTGTCCTTGACGACCTCGGCCATCTTCTTGATAGGCACGACGTTGGCGTGGACTCCCGGAGGGGCAGCCTGCTCGATCATGGTCTTGCGGAGCTCGTCGTGAGCAACGCCGTCGGAGACCACGATGATGCGGTTGGGGTTGATCTGCTTGGTCCACGTGGTGGCCACCTGACCATGCAGCAGGCGCGTGTCGATACGGACGTGGGCGATCTTGATGTGCCCGTCGCCGATCACCGTTCCCGGAGGAATGGCACCCGCAGGAGCAGCGGCGGCCGCAGCCGGCTTCTTCTCCTCGGGCTCCAGAGACTCGGGCTTGACGCGCACGCCGGCCTTAGCCTCAGTCACGAGATGTTTTGCGATCGCATGTGCAGTGTTCTTTGCGTCAAAGCGCTGCGAATATGCCTCGATGAGCATAGGCAGGTTGACACCGGTGACGATAGCCCAGGAATCGTGGCCCTCGATGAGCCCGCTGATCTGGTTGAACGGCGTGCCGCCCCACAGATCAACGAGGAAGAGCACCTGCTCCTGGTCCTCGAAGGAAGCGACTGCTTCCTCGACCTTGGCACGGAAGTCGTCGGGGCCCATGCTCGGCTCGAGCGAGACCACGGCTACAGACGGCTGATCGCCAAAGACCATCGAGCCCGTCTGCTTGATTCCAGCTGCCAAGTCCCCATGGCTAGCAAGAACAATACTTACCATCACATAACCTCCTTTTTGTCTACGTATTTCCTACACGACAATAAAGGAGTATACCTGTTCGCCTTGTGGATTTATAGCTAAATTCGCAAACCCTTGATTATCGACTTTATCCGAACACCTCCCACATTCAT
>NZ_QRLE01000028.1:0-22313 GCF_003473055.1 Collinsella sp. AM13-34
ATGAATGTGGGAGGTGTTCGGATAAAGTCGATAATCAAGGCCTTTGCCGAATCCTTACCGGCGCCTCTGGACAATTGGGGTACGATGAACTAACTGCATATCGGGCGAATACGAAGGGGCCCTGTCCATGAAATACACCAAGCTCGAGCGTAACTGGGTTATGTACGATGTGGGCAACTCGGCCCTCGTGCTGCTCAATACCTCGGTGGTGCCCATCTACTTTAACGCCATCAATACCGGTGCTTCCTCGGCAGACCTGGTGGTCGCTTGGGGCAACGCTCAGACGATTGCCTCGCTGGTCATTGCCATGCTCATGCCCATTCTGGGCGCGCTTGCCGATTACGCTGGCAACAAGATCAAGTTCTTCTTGGGCTTCTTCCTCACGGGCCTGGTCCTTTGCCTGGCGCAGGCTATCCCAATGTCCGCCATGGCATTTTTGACCGTGTACGTGCTGTGCACCATCGGCCTTAACTCTTCTATGACGTTCTACGACGCCATGCTGCCCGACATTACCACCGACGAGCGCATGGACGCCGTGTCCAGCTCGGGTTATGCCTGGGGCTACATCGGTTCCACCGTGCCGTTCATCATCTGCTTGGCGCTTATCATGGGTGGCCCCGCTCTTGGCGTCCCCACCATGCTGGCAACGCGTCTGTCGTTTATCATCACTGGTGCCTGGTGGCTCATCTTTACCCTGCCGCTCATTCGCACCTATAAGCAAAAGTACGGTCGCGAGCGTGGTCCCGAGGACACCATCGGCCACATCGTGGGCGGTGTGTTCTCCGAGGTCGGACACACCATGCGCGAGATTGCCCACAACAAGACCGTACTGGTCTACATGATCGCGTTCTTCTTCTACATCGACGGTGTGCACACGGTTATTTCCATGGCAACCAGCTACGGATCGGCTCTGGGCATCGACTCGACCCAACTGGTGCTGGCTCTGCTCGTTACGCAGTTTGTGGCCTTCCCGTCCGCTATCATCTACGGTAAGCTCGCCGGCCGCGTGGGCACGCTCAACATGATCTTGGTGGCAGTCGCTGCCTATATGGGCATTGTGCTGTTCGCCGCGTTCTTCCTAAAGACCGCCTTTGAGTTTTGGGTGCTTGCCATTATGGTCGGCCTGTTCCAGGGCGGCGTGCAGGCGCTCAGCCGTAGCTATTTTGGCCGCATTATCCCCAAGGAAAAGTCCAACGAGTACTATGGCTTCTTTGACATCTTTGGTCGTTACGCAAGCGTTATGGGCACCTTTCTGGTGTCGGTCGTTACCTCGCTGACCGGCAACCCGTCGCTGGGCGTCCTTTCCATTGGCGTGCTGCTGGTCGTTGGCTTTGTGCTGCTGGTCCGTCTGTCCCGCATGTCTCAGACGGCAGAGCAGGCCGCATAGGAACTTGTCGGTAATTGCGTCCGCCGCGATACTCTTTTGGGGTTATCCGCAATAAACATTCTGACTTTCGAACAATGATTAGCCCAAGTGGGTATGATGGAGTCAGCTAGGTCGCGGGGCGTCGCCTGTGTTTGGCGGCGTCCCGTTTTTGTGTTGCAGGGAGGGTAAGGCATGAACGCCACGGTCGTGATTCCAACGTATTGGGCGGGCGATGACGCTCGCGCAAACGCCCCTGGCACCTATGACCATTCGACACGACTCAACGCCGACAATCCCGAACTCGACCGCTGCCTGGCCTCGCTTGAGCAGGTACGTGACATCCCGCGCATCATCCTTTTGGTGGTCTGTCCCGTTTCTGCCACAGCCGATGTGTCGCTGCGCGTGCACGAGATTGTCGACGCGCATCCCACGCTCAAGGTCACCGTTGTCACCAACACCCAGGCCTCGCGCATCGCAGACCGGGTTGCTCAGATCGCACCCAAGGGTTCGGGCGAGTGCGTGAGTCTGCGAGGCTACGGCGCCATCCGCAACATGGGGCTAGCCTGTGCCGCTGTGCTGGGGCATGACGCGGTTATCTTTTTGGATGACGATGAGACTGTCATCGACGCCGACTTTATGAAGCGCGCGACCTACGCGCTGGGACAGCAGACGCGTCAGGGCTTGCCGATCTTGGTCAAGAGCGGCTATTTCTACGATCGCGACGGCTCGCCGTTGGCTCCCACGGATAAGGCGGGCATCTGCCATCGTTGGTGGACCAAGCGCATCGAGTTCAACCGTTGGATGAAAAAGGCGCTCTCGGGCACCCGCATCTCGCGCTCCAACTACGTGTGCGGCGGCCTGATGGCCCTGCACGCCCGCGCCTTTACGCGTGTGGCCTTTGATCCGTTTATCACCCGTGGCGAGGATCTGGATTACCTCTTTAACATGCGCATGTTTGGCTACGACGTGTGGTTCGATAACGAGTGGACCGTGCGTCATCTGCCTCCAGAGTCCGAAAAGCGCTCGCCGCGCTTTATGCAGGATGTATACCGTTGGTACTACGAACGGGCCAAGTTGACATTTGCCGCGCATCAAAAGGAGCTCATTCCCGTTACGGCGGCATCGCTCATGCCCTACCCGGGCCCGTGGATTTCGTGCGAGCTCGACGACCGCGTGCGCAAGACCGCTATGGTCCGCAGCGTGTTTACCCGCGAGCATGAGGGCTACCTGCGCATCTGGCGCCATGGTATCGACGAGGCAAAAGCCTATGCGCGCCAAAACGCTGCAAGCTACCTGCGTTTCCAGAGCTTTTGGCCCAAGATTATGGACGGTCTCTGGCGTGACGCACAACTGACCAGCATCCTGGAGGGGACTGAATGATCGACCGCCGCGCCCAGCGCGATAGTTCAATATCAATCTTTCGCATCATTGCCGTTGCCTGCGCCATTTGCGTGCTGATGTACTTTATTTTTGCCCTGGTGACCGGTATCGAGCCGATCGCCACGGTGATTGCCTGTGCGCTGCTGTGCATCTTTCTGTGCATCTTTATCTTTTTGACGCTCAATCCCGATTCGGTGCGCTCCCAGTACACCGAGGAGACGCTCTCGGTGGCCTCGGCCATGCTCGAGGACATTAAGGGCGGTCTGACGCAGGAGTCGGCGCGTTTGGTGTGTCAGCGCATTTTGCCCGAGACGCGCGCCATGACGGTGGCCATCACCGACGAGGACAACGTGCTTGCCTGCGCGGGCGAGTTTGAGGAAAAGCTACTGCCAGATTCTCCCATCCACACGCTTGCCACACGCTACGTTATCGAACATGGCATCGTGCAATCGTTCAACCGTATGGTGGATGTCGTGGGCTCGGACGGCTCGCACAACCAAGTCCCCGCCGGCATTATCGCCCCCATCAAGGTGGGCGATCGTACCGTCGGCACGCTCAAGTTCTACTACAAGACCCCGCGCGCTGTCGACCGTACCCAGTACGCGCTTGCCTCGGGCTTTGCCGAGATCTTGTCCACGCAGCTCGCCATCCATGAGCTCGAGGTGCAAAAGGAACTCACAGCGCGCGCCGAGGTGCGTGCGCTGCAGGCGCAGATTAACCCGCACTTCCTGTTCAACACGCTGAACACCATTGCATCGTTTACGCGCACCGACCCGCTGCGGGCTCGCGAACTGCTTCGTGAGTTCTCATCGTTCTATCGCGCCACGCTCGACAACTCGGGATCGCTTATTCCGGTCTCGCGCGAGGTCGCACAGACCAAGCGCTACCTTACCTTTGAGAAGGCCCGCTTTGGCGAGGACCGCGTGCTTGCGACGTTCGATGTGTCCGAGGACGTGGAAGATACGCTGGTGCCGGCGTTCGTGATCCAGCCGATTGTCGAGAACGCTGTGCGTCATGGTATGGGCGATGACGACGCCCTGAGGATCGACGTGACCGTTCACCAAGACGGCGAGGATGCAATCTTGATTGCCGTGGCCGATAATGGCGTGGGCATGGATGAGGGTACCGCCGCCAGACTGTTTGACGAGCGCTCTGCCCGTCCCGACGCCAGCTCTCCCCAGGGTGGCGGCGCCGGTGTGGCCATGCACAATATTTCGGAGCGCATCCATCGCTTTTTTGGGCCGCACTCCTATACGCGTGTCGAATCGGCGCCGGGCAAGGGCACCAAAGTGCTTCTTCATCTTGATTTGTCAGAGAGCATCTTTGACATTCAAGAGTAAAATAAAAGGCTACGGGCTCAACGTCATGCGACGGATGCCCGGCGTAGTTAGTTGACGAAAGGTTTTATCCCTATGCTGCGTGCGATGATTGTGGATGATGAAGCGCCGGCTCGCTCGGAGCTTCGCTTCTTGCTCGAGCAAACGGGCAAGATCGGCACGATCACGGAGGCGTCGAGCGTCCGCTCCGCCATCGAGATGCTTATGGAAAGTCGCGTGGATGTCGTGTTTCTCGATATCTCGATGCCCGGTGCCTCGGGCCTGCAACTTGCCGAGGCGCTGCATAAGCTCAAAAATCCGCCGGCGATCGTGTTTGTGACTGCGTATAGCGACCATGCGGTCGAGGCATTCGACGTCGATGCCGTCGATTATCTGATGAAGCCTGTCGAGGAAGCTCGCTTGGATCGCGCGATCGAGAAGGTCATGCAACGCGCCAAGCCGGTTACGGACAGCAAAGTGACCATCGAGCGTATCCCGGTGGAAAAGGGCGGCCGCAAGGTGCTCATTCCCGTGGATGACATCCGCTTTATCATGGCAAAGGACGATTACTCCTGCATCTATACCGTCGATGATCGCTTTTTGTCGACGACCTCGCTGGCGCAGTTTGAGGCCAAGCTCTGCGACTTTGGCTTCTTCCGTGTTCACCGCCGCTATATCGTCAACCTAGCGTGCGTCACGGACGTCGAGACGGTGCCCTCGGGCGCCATCCAGCTGGGCATTACGGGCGTCGACGAACGCGTGCCGGTTTCTCGCCGCCGCGTCGTGCCGCTCAAGAAGGCCCTGAGTCTCTAGCACGCTGGCCCCGCAGCCCTGTAGACCCATCGTCTGCGGAGCCGTGGGGCCTTTTTTGTATGTATCTGCCGAATCGTTTTTTGCGGAAGGGATCCCATGAACAGTGCAAGCGCCAAGCGTATCGACATCATCTCGGACACCCACGGCTATTTATCGCCTGCGCTCTTGGATGAGCTTGAGGGCGCAGACCTGATCATCCACGCCGGCGACCTCACGTCAGAGATGGACTACGAGCACCTATGCACCATCGCCCCCGTGCGGGCCGTCTTGGGCAACAACGATTACTACCGCGACTACGGCCCCGATGTAGACCGTCTTGCACTCTTTACCTACGAAGGCCTCAAATTCGCCGTAGCCCACTACCGCGAAGACCTTCCGGTGGGATCCGTAGACGTAGCCATCAACGGTCACACCCACGTAACCAAAGAAGCCCAAGTAGGCCGTTGCTTAGTCCTCAACCCGGGCAGCGCCAGCTACCCCAGAGGCACCCGAGGCCCCACCATGGCCAGAATGCTCGTCAAAGACGGCCATGTCATAAGTACCAAGTTTATTGACCTAGACTAACCGCAACAAAAACGGGGGATGCACAACGCATCTCCCGTTTTTCTTTGAGCCAAAGTAAGAAGTCCAACCAGAACAATCAGACCAACCCCGCCGGGAAGCACGCGGGCTAGCCGCGCAGCGGCGCACGCCCGCAAAACTGGTTGAATAATGTGACGGCAGGGAGGGTCTCCGGCGCTGGGGGCGGGGGTTAAGTTTGTCGCGAGTTCCGCACGCAAAGGAAAGCACTTAATGTGCTTTCCGTCTTGCGCAGGACTGTAGAGCAGCAAACTTAACCCCCGCCCTCAGCCCCGGAAGCCCTCCCGGATGGCCCCAAAAAATTTTTCAAAAAAGTTGTTGCGCGCCGGACAGACTTCTGTGTATACTAATCCCCGCAGCGCACGCGAGCGGAAACAAACGCGAACGTCTGCCTGGGGAGTTAGCTCAGTTTGGTTAGAGCGCCGGCCTGTCACGTCGGAGGTCGCGGGTTCGAGCCCCGTACTTCCCGCCAACGCAATTAAAGCCACGTCTTCGGACGTGGCTTTTTGCGTTTGATACACTTTGTTTCGATAGAACGATCGCCCTGAGGCATCTTTGCCCAGAATCTCCGCGCCTTCGGGAACGCAAGTAAAATCCAATAAGCATATCTGTCTAAACAGCAGCTTTGTTGCGCAACACCTGTTCAACGAGACAGGGGGTTAGGTTATACTAAATTGAACTGTGCGCCGCATCTGATGCATTTCGCTCCAAGCGCGGCACTCAGTGGATATCCGATTTACCATTTGGATGTCCTGGCGGTCATTTAGCGTCTCGACACAAGCTCGGCCCCGGAGCTCGTTCGAGCTGTTCGTATTCCTTGAAAGGGGAAAAATGGACATATCGAGGAAGACTGATTACGCCCTTCGTATGCTGGCGATGCTTGCCGAGGATCCGGAGTGTTTGCTTTCTGTTCGCACCGCTGCCGAAGAGGTCAATGTCCCGTATTCGTTTGCCCGTTCGATTCAACACGGCTTGGTCCAGGCCGGTATTGTGGAGAGCCTGCGTGGCGTCCACGGTGGCATGCGTCTCAAGGTCAGTCCGGACGACGTCACCATTCGTCAGGTCGTCGAGGCCGTTCAGGGTCCTATGGTTATGAACGATTGCACCGCGCCTGATGGTGACTGTGCGCGCATGGGCGCGTGCTGCTATCATCCCCTGTGGGCCGGAGCCCAGGCGTTGATGCGCGACTACCTCGATTCCGTTTCGCTCGGCGACATCGTCGCTCACCGCCAGTTCCCGGCCGTCGATCCCAAGTTCGCCGACCGCGAAGCGTTTCCCGAGTACGCCACCTGCGCGTGCGCTTGCCGGGAGGAATAGCGCCGCATAAGGAGCATAGCCATGATTCAGGACCCCTTTCGTTCGATGATTCGTTCGGAAGGGGTCCTGCGTTATCGCGACCTTCCGTGGCGCCGCACACGCGATCCGTACATCATTTGGCTTTCTGAGGTCATGCTGCAGCAAACGCAGGTGCCGCGCGTGGAGGCGCGCATGCCGGTGTGGCTCGATCGTTTTCCGACTGTGCAGGCGCTTGCCCAGGCCGCGCCTTCCGATGTTTTGGACGCTTGGCAGGGGATGGGCTACAACCGACGCGCTCTGGCGCTCCACAAGGCCGCCCAGCGCGTTATAGAGGACTGGGACGGGGAGTTTCCGCACGAGACACGTGACTTGGTCGCTCTTCCTGGTATTGGCCCGGCAACGGCGCAGGGTATCCGGTCGTTTGCGTTTGATCTTCCGGGCGTGTATCTGGAGACCAACGTGCGCACGGTCTTTCTGCATCACTTCTTTCCCGATATGCCGGCTGTTCCCGATCGCGAGCTGGTGCCGCTGATCCAAGCCGCCTGTCCGGCGGCCCCCGGTGCGGCGACCGACGAGATCGCTCCCTTTGCCGTGCCGCTCGATGATGCCGACACGCCGCGCGCGTGGTATTACGCGTTGCTGGATTACGGCGCATATCTAAAAAAGACGTTGCCCAATCCGTCCAGGCGGTCGGCGGGCTATAGCCGTCAATCAAAGTTTGAGGGCTCACGTCGCCAAAAGCGCGCGCATATCGTGCGTATGTTGCTGGCAGCGCGCGATGGCCAGCCGGCGGGGATTACGCTTGCTGATACCGTGGTGGGCGTTAACGAGATGGAAGCGGCAGCCGGTCGCGGGCCGGTCGAGTGCGACTTGATCGCGGGTATTCTAGCTGACCTGGAGCGTGAGGGCTTTTGCCGAGCCGAGGGCGATCGCTGGCTGAGCATTTAGCCCGTGCAAATCTGAAGAACAGGATTGTAAGGTTTAGATTTTCGGCAGGGGGTACCATAAAATAAGGCCGCTCAAAGCCTATGGGCGGCATGTATTGAAGGGAAGTACACCTATGGATTTTGAGAGCTCCCAAACCAAGAAGAACCTTGAGACCGCTTTTGCCGGTGAGTCCCAGGCGCACACCAAGTATCGCTACTATGCATCCAAGGCTAAAAAGGACGGTTACGTTCAGATCTCGAATATCTTTGCCGAGACGGCGGGTAACGAGTCCGAGCACGCCAAACTGTGGTTTAAATATCTGCACGACGGCGCCGTTCCGGGCACTCTGGACAACCTGCGCGACGCCGCCGCGGGCGAGAACTACGAGTGGACCACGATGTATGACGAGTTTGCCAAGACCGCCGAGGAGGAGGGTTTTGCCGAGATCGCCGAGAAGTTCCGTGGCGTCGCCGCCGTCGAGAAGGCCCACGAGGAGCGCTACAACAAGCTCGTCGAGCGCATTGAGTCGGGCGAGGTGTTTGAGCGCGAGGGCGTAAAGGTGTGGAAGTGCCTGAACTGCGGGCACCTGCATGTTGGCGCCGAGGCGCCCGAGGTGTGCCCGGTGTGCAACCACCCGAAGGCGTACTTTGAGGAGCAGGTGGTGAACTACTAGCGCGTGGCGCTGGTTGCTGCGGGGCGCGGGGCGGGAGGCCGGATTGCCTTCCCTCCCCGCTCACGGCTCCGCAGGGTCGCGTTGAGGGAAGGCAATCCGGCCTCCCGCCCCGCGCCCCGGCGTTGGGTCGTCGCGTGCTCGTTACTGAAAAGCTGATTAGAAGTTTGTGTGCCGCCCCTTTAGGGGCGGCACGTTTTTGTGTGGGGTCCCGGTCTTCACAATTTCCGTCAAGCTTTTGGTTAGGTTTTGGTCGGTTGGCGAAAGGGCAGAAAGGCAAAAGATTGCTGGCGAAAAAAGCTCAGAGAAAGTGCTGGTAGGAGAGTTGTTGAGGTTTTCGACAGCTTTTGTCAACAAGAAACTTTGCAGCTATTGCTACGGATTGCGTTGCCGTGGCCTTGGCGGTGCGGGATGCTGGTCGTAAGCGTCGAATGCTCCGATTTTGGAGGCCAGCATGGATCTGTTTCTTGAGACCCCGCAGCAACAAGCCGAGCGCATGTTGCGCCAGCAGCAACGGCTTATGGAGATGCAAATGCAGGGGGCGGCCGTCCAGCCTCCTGCGCAAAACGCCGCGCCCGCGGTGTCGTCTGCGTGCGCGGCGGCCCCAGAGGCCTATTCCGTACAGCAGGATTCATATGCCCAGGAGCTCGCGTTCGATAAACGTCGTGCGCGTCGTCGTCGCTGGGCCCAGCGCCTGCGTACGCTGGCGATGATCGTGCTGATCCCGTTGGGGCTCGCGGCAATCTTCTTGTCCTCATATGCCCTCACGTGCATTCTCAACGGTGCCTCGCCCAGCGAGGTGCTTGAGCACTTGGCAGCTCTCGGTCAGCGCCTAAGCGATGTCGTAACAACCATCCGTGCCGGCTGGGAGAGCTAACGTTTTAGTGCCTGAGGTCCGAAATCTATTTGTCAGATCGCCGTAGTGCGCCCGGTGCATGTGGCGGGGTAAGATTGATCGCGGTTTCGATTGGTGGTCGATTGGGTTTGTTGGGCGGAGTCTATGTCTGCTATTGATATCGTGCTTGTTGTGATCGCCTTGGTGGCGGTGGGGGTTGCTGCGGTTTGCGCCCTGCAGCTTAAAGGCCTTCGTGCCGAGCTACGAGAGCGTGGCGGCAACGACGCAGAGACACTTGCGGCGCTCGAGCAGGCCAACAGCACGCTCGATGCACTCAATGTCGCGCTAGCGGAAACCCGTCGTACCGCAAACGCCATCGCGCAGCAGCAGGCGACCGACGCCGCCGTGGAGCAGCAGCGCTACCTGACCATCGCGCGCGAGTTCTCGCAGGCTAGCGACCGTATGGATGACCTGCGCCGCGAGACGGCCCAGCAGCTCGGCGCCAACCGCGAGGGTATCGAGCAGCGCCTGGACAAGGTGCGCGAGACGGTCGATGCCCAGCTGGGCGCCATTCGCAAGGACAACAACGTGCAGCTCGATCAGATGCGCGCCACGGTGGACGAGAAACTCTCCCGTACGCTCAACGACCGCCTGTCCGCATCGTTTAAGCAGGTGAGTGACCAGCTCGAGGCCGTGTACAAGGGCCTGGGCGACATGCAATCTATCGCCACTGGCGTGGGCGACCTTAAGCGCGTGCTGGGTAACGTCAAGGCGCGCGGCATTTTGGGCGAGGTGCAGCTGGGCGCGATCCTGGCGGATATCCTCACACCCGATCAGTATCTGGAAAACGTTGCCACCAAGCCCGGCGCCTCGGAGCGTGTTGAGTTTGCCGTCAAGCTGCCGGTAGACGAGGGCGACCCCGTACTGCTGCCGATTGACTCCAAATTCCCGGGCGACGCGTACGAGCATCTGCTCGATGCCCAGGAGTCGGGCGACGCGGATGCCGTCGCCGCCGCGCGCAAGACGCTTGACGCTATGGTCAAGCGTGAGGCAAAGGACATCTGCGAAAAGTATCTGAGCGTGCCCGTGACCACCAACTTTGGCATCATGTTCGTTCCGTTTGAGGGGCTGTACGCTGAGGTCGTCAGCCGCCCCGGGCTTATCGAGACCCTGGGCCGCGACTATCATGTCAACGTTGCCGGCCCTAGCACCATGGCGGCCATTCTCAACAGCCTGCAGATGAGTTACCAAACGTTTAAGCTGCAAAAACGCACCGACGATGTACTGCGCGTGCTCTCCGCTGTCAAGGCCGAGCTGCCGCGCTATCAAAAGGCGCTGCGCCGCGCCCAGCAGCAGATCGAGACCGCGGGCAAAACGGTCGAGGGCATCATTACCACGCGCACCAACGTCATGGAGCGCAAGCTCAAGGACATCGACGCGCTGGAAGACGCCGACCAAGCCGATGAGATCTTGGGGCTCACGCCCGCGGGCTTTCCCACAGACCAAGAAGACGAGGACTAATTGCAACAAGACGGCGGGGCGCCGGCGCAAACGCGGATGCCCCGCTGCTTTTCGCATCGTGCTTGCCTGAAGTGCGCTTCAATGTGCAACAATGGCGTTTCGCCCTATCAGACGCGAAAGGAAGCCCATGTCTCAGAGAAGCACCAGCCCGCTCAAACGCTCCACCGTGCGCCGCACGCTACAGCGTTTTTGGGATGTCACGCGCACGCAGCCGCTGATTGTCTTTCTCTCGGTGTTCTCGTCGGCGGGCTACATCTTTTTGCTGACGTTTGCCAATACCTATGTGATGGCCCTCATTGTCGACCGCGTTCAAGCCGGTCCCGTGGCGGGTGACCAGGTGTTTGAGGTCTTCGGTCCCTACATTCTGGCGCTCGTGCTCGTCAACCTGGTGGGCCAGATCCTCTCCAAGCTGCAGGACTACACCGTCTACAAGCTCGAGATCGCGGGCAACTATCACCTGGCGCGCCTGTGCTTCGACACACTCTCCAACCAATCCATGACATTCCATACCAGCCGCTTTGGCGGATCGCTTGTGAGCCAGACAAGCCGTTTTATGAGCGGCTACACCGGTCTGGTCGACGTGACGGTGTATTCGCTCATCCCCACCATCACCTCGGTCATCTGCACCGTGGCCGCACTCGCCCCGGTGGTGCCCACATTTACCGTGATCCTGGTGTGCATCATGGTCGTCTACATCGCGTTTGTCTGGCTTATGTACAAGCGCATCATGCCGCTTTCGGCCGCGACGTCCGCCGCCCAGAACAAGCTCTCGGGCGTGCTCTCCGACGCGGTCACGAACATCTTGGCCGTCAAGACCTGCGGGCGCGAGGACTTTGAACGCGATCTGTTCGACGCCGCCGATCGTGCCGCGCGCGACGCCGAGACGGTCTCGATGCACGCCATGATGCAGCGCAACTTTACGACCTCGGGCCTTATCGTCATCACCATGGCCGTGGTGAGTGTGTTCGTGGCGGGCGGCAACGCGTGGTTTGGCATCTCGGCCGGCTCGCTCGTCATGATCTTTACCTACACCTATAACCTCACCATGCGTCTGAACTACGTAAGCTCCATGATGCAGCGCATCAACCGCGCGCTCGGTGATGCGGCCGAGATGACGCGCGTGCTGGACGAGCCGCGTCTGGTGGCAGACGACGAGAACGCTCCCGAGCTTAAAGTGACCGAAGGTGCGATTGATTTTGAGCACCTGAGCTTTGCATATCGTGACGCCGCGGCGGGCGAGAACGTGTTCGATGACCTGACACTTCATGTGGCGGCGGGCCAGCGCGTGGGCCTGGTGGGCAAATCGGGCTCGGGTAAGACGACGCTCACCAAGCTGCTGCTGCGTCTGGACGATGTTCAGGGCGGCCGCGTGCTTGTGGACGGTCAGGATGTCTCGCACTGCACGCAGCAGAGCCTGCGCCGCCAGGTTGCCTACGTGCCGCAGGAGGCGCTGCTGTTCCACCGCTCCATTCGCGAGAATATCGCCTACGGCCGTCCCGACGCCACCGACGAGCAGGTCCGCGAGGCCGCGCGCCTGGCCAATGCCCTGGAGTTTATCGACCGCTTGCCCCGTGGCTTTGACACCATGGTGGGCGAGCGCGGCGTTAAGCTTTCGGGCGGCCAGCGCCAGCGCGTGGCCATTGCCCGTGCCATCCTCACCGACGCGCCGATTCTGGTACTCGACGAGGCGACGTCTGCCCTCGATAGCGAGTCTGAGGCGTTGGTGCAGGAAGCTCTCGAGAACCTGATGCGCGGCCGCACCTCCATTGTGGTGGCGCATCGCCTGTCCACCGTGGCGGCGCTCGACCGCATCGTGGTACTGGCGGATGGCGAGATCGTCGAGGACGGCACGCATGTGCAGCTCGTCGAGGCGGGCGGCGAGTACGCGAGCCTGTGGAGCCGTCAGACCGGCGCATTCTTGGAGGCGTAAACGTCTCGGACGTGGGACAATTGTGCCCATAAGTTTATTGTGCCGTTGAGCCGAGGAGTCGTTATGCCACGCGAGACCAATGCCGCCAAGCGCGAGCGCGCCATCGAGGTGTGTGAGCGCCTCAACCGTCGCTATGGTCCGGTCGAGTGCTTTTTGGACCACGAGAATCCCTTCCGCCTGCTGATCGCGGTGCTGCTTTCGGCGCAAACGACCGATGCGCAGGTCAACAAAGTGACGCCGCGGCTGTTTGCCCAGTGGCCCACGCCCGAGGCCATGGCCGGGGCGAGCGTAGCTGACGTGGCGGACACCATCAAGTCGCTCGGCTTCTACAAGAGCAAAGCCAAGCATGCCGTCGAGGCCGCGCAGATGATCGTCGCCGACTATGACGGCGAGGTGCCGGCCGACATGAAGGAACTCGTGAAGCTGCCGGGCGTGGGACGCAAGACGGCGAACATCGTGCTCAACGTGGGGTATGGCATCGTGGAGGGTATTGCGGTGGACACGCACGTCAACCGCATTGCGCACCGCCTGATGCTGAGTCCCAAGACGCATGCCAAGGAACCGCTCAAGACCGAGCAGGATCTGCTCAAGATTTTGCCGCACGAGTATTGGGAGTCGGTCAACCATCAGTGGATCACCTTTGGTCGCGAGATCTGCGACGCCCGCAAACCCAAGTGTGACGAGTGTCCGCTGGCAGATTTGTGCCCCAGCGTGCGCGTGGCGGGGTAGGGCGGAACGCATCTTCGTCTGGCGTTTTTTGCGGGGCTGGGTTTGCCCTTGAGCCGGAGTCCGCCCCATGCGTTACCATGACAATCAATAGTTTTGATGTACGACCCGCCGAGCCTGCCCCGGCGGGCTTTTGGCGTTGCGATGCCGGAGGACCACATGCTCATTCACCGTATAGCCGCGCAGCTCTACACTGCCGAGGCGCTGCAGACCGTCGAGGCCGGACTCGATGCCGGCGAGGACGTGACGCTGGCCGTGTCGCAGTCGGGCCGCACGCTCATGGCGGCAGCCCAGTTTGCGCGCCGCCCGCGTCCCACGGTCTATATCGTGAGCGGCGAGGACGCGGCCGATCGCGCCGCGCGCAGCCTGGCCGCCTATGTGGGTCTGGCGCATGTGTGCCGCTTTCCCGAGCGCAAAGACTATCCATGGCGTGAGCAGGCGCCCGACGACGCCGTGGTGGCCCAACGCTGCGAGGCTTTAGGGCGCATCGTGCGCGGCGATAACTGCATCATGGTCGCCTCGGCCCGCGCGCTACTGCGTTGCGTGCCGCCGGTCGAGAGCCGCTATTGGGAGTCCACCACCTTTGCGGTGGGCGAGGAGATTCCCTTCGACGAGGTGCCGCAGCGCCTGGTGGGCATGGGCTACACCAATGCAGGTGCCGCCGACGCGCCCGGCCTGTTCCGTGTGCACGGCGATACCGTCGAGGTGTTCCCCGCGCAGGAAAAAGCACCCGTGCGCATTGAGTTCTTTGGCGACGAGATCGACCGCATCCGCCGCATGGTGAGCTCTACGGGTCAAACCATCGGCAACGAGGACAGCATCGAGATCTTCCCGTGCCGCGAGTTGGCGCTCACCGACGAGGTCGTCCACAACATGCATGTGGCGCTCTATCGCGCCAGCCAGAGCGATAGCAAGCTGGCGGCGCTGCTCGAGATGGTGGACGCGCGCATCGTCACGCCCGAGCTCGACCGCTTTTTGCCGGTGATGTACGGCCAGACCGTGAGCCCGTTGGCGCACGTGAGCGGCAAGGCGCTTGTGGTCCTGTCCGAGCCGCGCTCGTTGTTCGATGACTGCCTGCGCGCCTACGAGGATATCGAGGCCCGTGCCGGCGAGGCGGGGATTGACCGTCTGGAGGGTCTGTATGTGCGCGCCCAACAGCTCGACTTTGGTGCTCAGCAGCGCCTGAACTACGTGAGCCTGATTCGTGCCGGCGGTGCGGTTACAGCCGAGCTCAAGATTGAGCAGCCGGCCATTGCGGGCTCGGACAATCGCTTTATGACGCGCGTTCAGGAGGTCGTGGGCAAGCGCTATGCCTGCGTGTTTGCCATTCCCGACCGCGGTGCGCGCGAGTCGATGGAGCTCACCTTTGGCGACGATGGCATCACCTTTGAGGAGTCGCTGACGGCCGCCCCCGAAAACGCCGGCGTTATCGGCGACCGCGTGCGCGTGGCGGCGGCGGATTCTGCCGACCGTGCTGCTCGTCAGGCGGCCCATGCTTCGATTCGCGAGCGCCACGCCGATGCGCTCAACGCCCGCTCGCTCGAGGCGGGCGCGGCCCAGGCTGCCGCCGGTGCCGCTGTGCCCACCATCTCGCGCGGGCGCGTGACCTTTGTGGATGCCGCTCTGCCGCAGGGCGTGGTGGTGCCCGATGCCAATCTGGCCGTGTTCTCGATCGCCGACCTCAACGCCCGCATGGATGCCAATCGCGCCCGCAGCCGCCGCAAGGTGGACATTACGCAGATCACCTTCCCCTTTAAGCCGGGCGACTACGTGGTGCACGCAACGCATGGCATCGCGCTCTTTAGCGAGATTGCGCGCCAGGAAGTGGGCGGCAAGGAGCGCGACTACTTTTTGCTGGAATATGCCGATGGCGACAAGCTCTACGTGCCGCTCGAGCAGGTCGACCGCATCACGCGCTATGTTGGCCCCGACGGCGACAAGCCGCGCCTGACCAGGCTCAACACCGCCGACTGGACGCGCGCCACCAACAAGGCGCGCAAGAACGCCAAAAAGCTGGCGTTTGACCTGGTCGACCTGTATACGCGCCGCTCCTCGATTGCCGGTATCGCCTGCCCGCCCGATACGCCCGAGCAGATCGAGATGGAGGAGAGCTTTCCCTACGACGAGACGCGCGACCAGCTAGAGGCCATCGCCGATATTAAGGCCGACATGGAGGCGCCCAAGCCCATGGACCGCCTGCTGTGCGGCGACGTGGGCTTTGGCAAGACCGAGGTCGCCCTGCGCGCGGCGTTTAAGTGTGTGGACTCCGGCCGCCAGGTCATGGTGCTCTGCCCCACGACCATTCTTGCCCAGCAGCACTACGAGACGTTCTTTGAACGCTTTGCCCCGTTTGGCCTTGAGGTCGAGGTGCTCAGCCGCTTTCGCACCCCGGCGCAGCAAAAGCGCGCGCTCAAGGCGTTTGCCGAGGGCACGATCGATGTGCTGATCGGCACACACCGTCTGCTTTCGGCCGACGTGAACCCCAAGAACCTGGGCCTGGTGATCATCGACGAGGAACAGCGCTTTGGTGTGCAGCACAAGGCGCAGCTCAAGAACCTGCGCGAGCAGATCGACGTGCTCACGCTTTCGGCCACGCCCATCCCGCGTACCATGCAGATGGCAACGAGCGGCGTGCGCGACATGAGCCTGATCACCACGCCGCCGACCGGGCGCCGTCCCGTGATTGTGCACGTGGGGGAGTACGACCCCGACGTGGTGAGCGCGGCGATTCGCCTGGAGGTGGGTCGCGGCGGCCAGGTGTACTACGTGTCCAACCGCGTCAAGACCATTGACGACGCCGTGGCGCGCGTACACGAGGCCGCGCCCGAGGCGCGCGTGGGCGTGGCGCACGGCAAGATGAGCCCGCGCGAGGTCGAGGACGTGATGATCGAGTTCGCGACCAAAAAGATCGATGTGCTCATCGCCACGACCATCGTGGAGAGCGGCATCGACAACGCGTGCGCCAATACGCTCATCATCGAGGACTCGCAGCGCCTGGGTCTGGCACAGCTCTACCAGCTCAAGGGCCGTGTGGGTCGCTCGGCCACGCAGGCCTACGCGTACTTTATGTTCCCCGGCGAGCTGCCGCTCACCGAGGAGGCCACGGCGCGCCTGACTGCACTTTCCGAGTTCCAGGACCTGGGCAGCGGCATGCGCATCGCCATGCGCGACCTGGAGATCCGCGGCGCCGGCTCGCTCATGGGCGCCGAGCAGCACGGCAACCTGTCGAGTGTGGGCTTTGACCTGTTTACGCAGATGCTGGGACAGGCCGTGGCCGAGGCGCGCGGCGATGACGACGCCGGTGTGGAGGCGGCGAGCGTGGGTATTAACCTGCCGGCCGACTACTTCTTGTCCGAGGAGTACCTGCCGGCGGTGGACCAGCGCGTGCTCGTGTACCGCAAGCTCGCGGCGGCTGAGGACCTGGAGAGTGTCGACGAGGTGCAGGAGGAGACCGAGGCCGCGCATGGTGAGCTGCCGCTGGCGGGACTCAACCTGTTCAACCGCGCGCGCATCCGCATTCGCGGCGAGCGCCTGGGGCTCGAGAGCGTCACGCTCAGCGGTGGGCGCATTACCTTCCTGGGGGTTGACGTTCCCAAGAAGGTAGCCTTTGAGCTTAAGACCCGCTACGGTGCGGTGAACTTCCCCAAGAGCCGCAAGCTGTCGGTGCCCTACAAGGCGGGCGCCGGTGCGGGCAGCGGCCTGGGTCGAGGTCTCGACGCCAACGACGGCACCGGCCCGGTGGCGGCCGCGCTCATGCTACTGCAGCAGCTGGGCGCGACTGACGATGACTAACGGGTCGACGCTGCAAACGCCTCATTTGGGCAATCTGACCCCATCGAAAGGAAAGCATGTTCGGGTATATCTATAAGAAAGATGCCGCTGCTATCGCGGTCATCCTGGCCTTTTGTCTGCTCGTCGGGTCTTTTTTCGATTACCAAATCTCGAGTGCGCTGTTCAACTCGTCTAGCCTGTTTGGCCGCTTTGTCGAGGCGGCCGGCGAGCTGCCGTTCGAGCTGACGGCGAGCGTCGCGGGCATTATGCTCGTGCGCTCGGCACGTCCCGATTCCAAGGCGAGCAAGTGGCTCGCCGCGCTGGGCGTTCTGATCAACGTAGGCCTGGTCGGCTACGAGATTATCGGATCGCTGCGCGTCGGCGGCAAGCTTATTGCGTTTCAGCTGGTTCTGACGTTTGCATTGGTCATCGCGGCCAACCTCATCGCCTATCGCCTCACGCGCGACACCGACTCCGACGAGCTCACACGCTGGGCGCTGATGGTGCTTGCCGTGTGGGTCGCTCAGGCCATCATCCTCAACGTGGTTGTCAAGCCGCTGTGGTCGCGCCCGCGCATGCGCGTGATCGAGGTCACGCCGGGGCTCAATTTTCAGCCGTGGTGGGTGATTGGCAACCCCGACAAGTGGAGCTATATTGCAGCCGGCGTAATCAAGGACGGCTTTAAGTCGTTTGCGAGCGGACACACGGCGCACGCGGCGATCGGCCTTATGCTCGCCGGGCTTCCCGCGGCGGCTTTTACGGAAAAGCCGTCGCGACGCCGCGTGGTCTTTTGGGTCGCTGCCGTGGTCGCGGCGCTCGTCGCCTTTGGCCGTATCGTGATCGGTGCACATTTTTTGACTGACGTGAGCTGCGGCTTTGCCCTGGTGTTGGCACTTGAGTGCCTTGCCGCGCGCATTGCCTATCCTCACGGCGTACAATAGCCCCACCTGAATCATCTGGCCGATACCTGGTAAGAGAGGATTGCCATGCTCGCGTTCAACAACGACTATTCCCACGGCGCACATCCGGCGGTGCTGCAGGCGCTCGTCGACACCAACATGGAGCCGCAGCCTGGCTACGGCACCGATGCGCACACCGAGCGTGCCAAGCAGCTTATTCGCGAGGCCTGTCAGGCTCCCGATGCCGACGTATTTTTGCTGGTGGGCGGCACGCAGACCAACGCGACGGTGATTGACATGCTGCTTGCGCCGTACGAGGGCGTCGTTGCCGCCGAGACCGGCCATGTCGCTTGCCACGAGGCGGGCGCCATCGAGTTTGGCGGCCACAAGGTGCTCACCATCCCCGGCTACGAGGGCAAGATGCACGCCGAGGATCTCGAAAACTATATCCAAGTGTTCTACGAAAACGAGAGCTGTGAGCACATGGTGTTTCCGGGCGCCGTGTATGTGAGCCTGTCGACCGAGTACGGCACGCTGTACTCCAAGGCTGAGCTCGCGGCAATCCATGCGGTGTGCCAGAAGCGCCAGATTCCGCTGTTTGTTGATGGCGCCCGCCTGGCTTATGCGCTGGCGGCCGATGAGTGCGACATTACCCTGCCCGAGCTGGCGCAGCTGTGCGACGTGTTCTACATCGGCGGCACCAAGTGCGGCGCGCTTTGCGGCGAGGCCGTGGTGTTTTGCGGCATGCACGCTCCGGCGCATCCCATTCCGCGCATTAAACAGCACGGCGCGCTGTTGGCCAAGGGTCGCCTGACGGGCGTGCAGTTTGAGGCGCTCTTTACCGACGGCCTGTATTTTGAGATTGGTCGCCAGGCGATCGAGACGGCTCAGGCGCTTCGTCGAGTGCTGCACGAGCGCGGCTACCAGTTCTTTTTGGAGACGCCCACAAACCAGCAGTTTGTGATTCTGCCCAACGAGGATATGGCCCGCATTCGTGAGCATGCTTCGATCGAGTACTGGGAAAAGTACGACGAGACCCATACGGTGGTGCGCTTTTGCACCAGCTGGGCCACGACGCAGGAGGACATCGACGCGTTGGCGGCTGTCCTGTAGCTTGACGTAATGACGAGGGGCCGCCCTGCGCCTGGGTTTGGCGCAGGGCGGCCTTTGCTTTTGAGGGAGAGGGGTTGTGTGACCGAGATGTCCGAGCCGACGATTCGCCTGGCGACGCCCGATGATGCGCCAGCGCTGCTTGCCATCTATGAGCCGTATGTGCGCCAGACGGCGATTACCTGCGAATACGAGGTGCCGAGCGTTGAGGAGTTCGCCGGGCGCATCGAGCGTACGCTCGAGCGCTATCCGTATCTGGTGATGGAGCTGGACGGGTGCCCGGTAGGCTATGCCTATGTGAGTCCGCTCAACAGCCGCGAGGCGTACGACTGGTCGGTCGAGACATCGATCTACCTGGCGCGCGACGTGCGCCACGGCGGACTGGGTCGCAGGTTGCACGACGCGCTCAAGCAGTGCCTGGTCGCGATGGGCATCACCAACATGTGCGCGCTCATCGCCGTGCCGCACGACAAGGACGACGAGTACCTGACGCACAACAGCCAGGATTTCCATGCCCATATGGGATATCGCCTGGTGGGAGCCTTCGACCGCTGCGCCCAAAAGTTCGGTCGCTGGTACGACATGTGCTGGATGGAGCTGATCCTAGCCGAGCGCACCCCCAACCAGCCCAAACCAACCTGGTTCCCCGACCTTCCTAAACCTACCATTTAGGGACAGGTTTATTTTGGCAGGTTTTTGGCTGTCTTGTGGTATCAAATCGCCGCAAGTAGCGTGGCGTTTGTACGCTATTTTGACCTGGATTGTCCCCTCGGGACGCCTTGCGGGCTAAGTGAGTAGGCTTTTTTGGCGCAGGCCGAGCACAAAGCGTATCTGCCTTAGTAAAACCGCAGGTCACGGAGGTGGCTGTTTTGAATGTGCTCGGCAGGTCGCGAAAAGTCTACTCACTTAGATTTACGGTGCTGGATATTTTGGGCAGGAACAGTTGAGCTTGGGCGGCGAGTGTTGCCAGGCGATGTTGGCATTTGCGCCATGCCGGCTTGAGATTTAATAAAAACCGCAGGTAAAACGTTTATTAGGTACATTTTGCCTCGTTTGGTGCGCTAGCCGATGGGCTCGGTGTATTTGGCGCGGTCGGTGCGCTGGATACGCTTGGAGATATGGAGCGGGTGGCCGTCGGTGTCGTAGACGTAGTCGGTGATCAAGATCAGCGCCTGCCCACGCTCAACGTTGAGCAAAAACGCCTCGTTTTGCGAGGCATAGCACACCTCAAAGGTCTTATGTCCCTGTGCCGGCGCGCGATGGAATTCTTGGCGCAGCGTGGCGTAGAGCGAACCGTTGATATCGCGATCGATGAGTGCCTCAAAGCTCGGTGGTAGATAGGTGGTTTCCAGGCACAGCGGCGCATCGTCCAGGTAACGCAGGCGGACAAGTTTGACGAGCTTGCTGCCCACGGCGGCGTCAAAGAACTTAGCTATGCTGCCGGCCGCCTTGGCAAAGCCCGAGTCCACGGTGCGCGTGGTGGGCTTCATGCCCTGGCCCTGTACCTGTGCCGTGTAGCTCGAAAACACCAGGTTGTTCTCGTGGAGCGCTGGCGTGTCGGCCACAAAGGCGCCACGTCCGCGCTCGGTGCGCACCAGGCCCTCGTCAACTAACACCTTAAGCGCGTGGCGCACGGTGCTGCGCGACAGCCCCGATTCGTCCATGAGTTCCATCTCGGACGGCAGCTTGTCTTCGCGCGCGTAGACGCCGGCGGCGATGCGGTCGCGCAGCGTACCCGCCAGACGCTCGTATTGGGCCAAGTTCTTTTTTGACGAAGTGATCATGCGAACAACCTGTATCTAACTTGTATGCTTACTGAACCAAGCATGTATCCAACATGACAACAAAACCGCTGGTAATGGCTTGCCGAAAACTTTACCAGCAAAATTTCTAAGACAAATATAGCATACAACTAGTCGACATAACCAAAACATGTATGTAACTTGTATGCCATCGAGAGCATCAAACGAGAAGAAAGGCTGATGCACGATGACTACTCAGGAACAGGTTAAGGATGTCGTCTCCCAGGTTTTGGCTGACAAGGCAGACAAGGGCGGCATCAAGCGCGTTGTGTGGATTGGCGCCGGCGGATCTAACGGCGGCAACTATCCTGCCCAGTACTTTATGGAGCACGAGGCCACGCAGGTCGTGAGCTCCAGCTACACCAGCAACGAGTTCGTGCACGCCACCCCGGCCTACGTCAACGAGAACACCCTGGCCGTCGTCGTGTCCATGCGCGGCACCAAGGAGACCATTGTCGCCGCTCAGGTCGCTAAGGACCACGGCGCCAGCACCATCGCCATCTACGTTGACGAGTCCGCCCTCACCGAGGTCTGCGACTACAAGATCCAGTACGACAGCCTGGCCGTCGACGAGTCCTGCATGGGCCGCACCAACTCCGCCGTCGTGACCATGATCGCCATGGAGCTCACGCAGCAGACCGAGGGCTATGCCGAGTACGAGACCGCTATGGCCGCCTTCGACCTGGTCGATCCCATCTATCGCAAGGCTGTTGAGTACACTCGC
The DNA here is from genome assembly GCF_003473055.1 of Collinsella sp. AM13-34. Taxonomy (NCBI): domain Bacteria; kingdom Bacillati; phylum Actinomycetota; class Coriobacteriia; order Coriobacteriales; family Coriobacteriaceae; genus Collinsella; species Collinsella sp. AM13-34. The sequence goes on from NZ_QRLE01000028.1 coordinate 21,666, forward strand.
CCGCTCGCTGCCAAGTGGGCCGAGCAGAACGCCGACAAGCCCTGCATCAACGTCATGGCTCAGGGTCCGCTCTTTGGCGCCGCCTATGTCTTTAGCATCTGCAACGTGCAGGAGATGCTGCAGATCGACTCCTGCACCATCAACACCTGCGACTTCTTTCACGGCCCCTTCGAGATCCTGGACAAGCGCACCTCGCTGTTCCAGCTCGTCAGCGTCGGCCGCAGCCGCTGCAACGACGAGCGCGGCATCCGCTTTGTCAACCAGTACGGTGGTGAGCGCGTCTATCAGCTCGATGCCAAGGAGCTCGGCCTCAATGACATCAAGGACAGCGTGAGCGAGTACTTCAACCACCTGATCTTTGCCCCGATCCTCAACAACGTGTACATGCGTGCACTCTCTGCCGTCACCCACAAGGACTACATGACGCGCCGTTACATGTGGAAGCTGGATTACTAAGGGATAGAGCGGCCTAACAGCCCAATACCCCTCATGAGTTGCGGTGGAATAGTTCCTGTTTGGGAGTGTGAAGCCTCTGTTTGAGAACTATTTCACCGCAACTGCTAGAGCGGCACTTGGGGACGTTCCCTTTCTGCCGGCAGTTAGGGATGTTCCTTTTAATATGAGCAGGACATTGTCAAGAGGCAAAAT
>NZ_QRLE01000029.1:0-17956 GCF_003473055.1 Collinsella sp. AM13-34
ATGAATGTGGGAGGTGTTCGGATAAAGTCGATAATCAAGGTAGGGTCGCAAGTTGCCGCTTTTTAAAAAATAGTTCTTGCCAGCGGGTGGGAGCTCCGTTATATTATTCCCTGCGCACTCGCGCACCCTTGATCGGGCGTTTAGCTCAGGGGGAGAGCGCTTCCCTGACACGGAAGAGGTCAGAAGTTCAAATCTTCTAACGCCCACCAAATGTTCGCAGCTCAGAGGCTTCGCCTCTGAGCTGTTTTGTTTTACGCCGTCAAGCCAAAAGGACGTCGCGTCACCCAAAGCCGCCTCAACAGCTCCAATAACCATCCCGGCCGACGCCGATACCGCCTCGACAGCGCCGGCAAACACCCCAACTGCACCCCAAGCCGCCCAAACGACCCCGGTAATCGCCCCGATCGGGCCCAAAATCGCTCAACAGCCCTAACGGCCGCCCCGATCAGGCTCGGATGGCCCTCGCAGCCATATTTAAGTAACCCCCTCTATATTGAGGTCTAATACTATTCCCGAGAAGTGAACGAGCTTATTTGGACCCCCGGAGCATCCACACTTTTTGACGTTAAAACCGCAGGATTCCAGCAGCAAAACCGCAGGAAACAAGCCCCTAAAAGTGTCGATGTTTCGGGGGTCCATTCTGACTCGTTCACTTCTCGGGAAAAGTATTAAACCTGGATATATGGCCGCTAATTCTAACCCCTCGCTACCGCCCCTACCAATACTGATGCGCATCGATAACGGCTTGCCAGAGCCAAAATCGCTTCGTTTCGGCACGCGCGTTGGCAAAATATCGCTGCTCTGCACTCATCGCCTTGTTAAAGATGGGGCGCTTATTCCGATGCAGCTTGCGTCGGATGCGCTCGCACAGCCGAACGAGCTTTTCGTAGTCATTTGCTTGGTCGGTTGTCACGGTAAAATACGCTACCCCCTCAAGCAGTTCCAACTCGTTGCGGCGCTCGGCATCCTTGTGGATCTTCTCGCGGCCGTCATGAATGGCATCGCTGTCGTAGTCGACCATCGCGGTCAGCACCTCTGGCAGCAGTCCGGCCTTTACTTTATCCCTGCCCACCTCGACTTTAGCTGTAAGCGTAATGTCGGGCGTGCGCTCCAGCACGCGCAGCTTGCGCTCGCGCCCATCGTTGAGTCCATCGCGAATAAAGACCTTCTTGTTGAGCTCGGCCTTGCCCAATGCATACCCGCCGTAGCGCGCAGGCAGCGACATAAACATGCAAAGCCCCGACTCCCTGGGAGAGCGCGACCCCTCAATCACATATGCAAGCAGCGCCTTTGCTTTCGCAAGATCCCTCACCTTGGGGGACTTCTCGATATACGCCGCAATGAGCTCCTTGGTCGTAAGCCTGCCGTCGCGCATGCCCGCACCCCTGCTTGTTACCCCACCGGGAGCAAGGTTATCTAGCCGATAGTCCGATGTCATGGCATAGCCGGCATAGATGGCAGCCGCCGCATCGCCATCGTGCGCGGCCTGCAAAAACGCCAGCTCGGGAGAGCACACATACGCATCCAGGTCGCCCATCCAGTGGCCCAGCGAGATAAACGAACCTGCCGGGAGCTCGTTGGTGCACAGGTGCGTCGCGACGTGCTTGGTCCGCCGGCGGTCAGCGCGCGTCGGCACCATCAGATCCAGCACATCAATCCCCAGGTCGTAGTGATCGATAAACTCCTGAGCCTCCCGGTCACAGAGCGCGCAGGCGCCCGCGATCGACACGACCTCTGGTTCCGAATCCCCAAATCGAGGGTTCGGGATGTGCGCCAAAAGCGCCAACGCAGCGTTATGTGAAACGATAAAGTAGCTCATGGCGCGAAGATAACACGCGCGTCGGCGGCCGCCGGCGGTCCTGGTAAGTTTTCGGCAAACGACCGGCGGTTTTTTGCCGCAGCGCGCCCAAAGTGTTCATTCGTCGACGTCTAGCTGCAAATCCGTCAAGCTTTTGGCAAGGTTGCCGCTCAACTGACCAAAATCTGACCAAACACTTGCTCATTTGCTTGACGGCACGCACTCGCCAAAATGCTCCGCGACTTCTCGGACGGTCGAAATGCTCGTTTAGCGACCACGCACCCGCCGCTGGGGTATCCTTGGAGCACATGCACCGCAAGCCGCACAAAGGAGCCGCCATGCGCACCGAACTCGACGTTCCCTTTACGCACAAAGACAAGGCCAAGGCCCTGGGCGCCAAGTGGGACCGAGCCAAGAAGATCTGGTACGTGCCCGATGGCGTCAACCCCGAGCCCTTTGCCGCGTGGCTGCCCGGCGTGGATCGCTCCGACCCCAGCGCGCCCTACATCTACCTGGTGCTGGGCAAGCGCGAATGTTGGAAGTGCCACGAGCAGACGACGGTCGCGGCCTTTGGCATTCCGTATCGGGTGGCCGAGGACTCGGGCAGCAAGGCTGCGCCCAGCGCTGCGCCCGCCATGGACGACACGGGCCATATCGCGATCGACACCGCCCGCGCCAACGCCGTGGTCATCGTCCCCGCGCTGGGCTGCGTGCCGGCCGAGATCCGCGACTACCTGCGCGAGCGCTGCGGCTACAAGCCCGTAACGTCGCGCACCACCAAAACCGTATCGCTCGCCAGCACCTGCACCGCCTGTGGCGCGCTGCAAGGCAGCCATTACCTGTTCGAGGAGCCCACGTCGCCGTTTGCACTCACGGCCATCAACAAGCTGCCCGCGCTGGAGTTCGTGCGCGTGGAAGTCGCCGGCGTCTACGGCATCCCCGCCAGCCAGGACAACTTTGACCAGGCGCTCTTCACCTGGGCACGCGACCACCACACCCAGTTCCACAAGCCCCTGTGCGAGGGGATCTACCTGTAGGGCAAAGCTCGAAAATCGAGTCCAGTTTTTCTCGAAAATCGAGTGCGAAAATCCTCGAACATCGAGTATGATTATCCTCGAAAATCGAGTATGCGCAGGTAGTGAGGTTTATCAAATCATGATTTCTTATGGTTCGGAACAGCCCAAATCCTACCGTCCTCGCCTTTTGGACGAACGACTGCAAACCCTGCTCCAGATTTTTGGAGCAGTCGAGATTCGGGGCACCAAATGGTGCGGCAAATCATGGACCGCGCTCGCATTCGGTGAGAGCGTCGTTCATCTTGACGACCCAAACGTAAAGTCACTAGTCGAAGCCGATCCTTCGCTCGCCCTTCAGGGCAATAAGCCGCATGTCATCGACGAATGGCAGGAGACCCCCGCAACATGGGACGCCACACGCCGCGCCGTAGATGCATCCGGCGGCGAAAAGGGCCTCTATATCCTCACTGGATCATCAACGCCAGCAAAAAACTCTGTTACCCACAGCGGTGCCGGTCGCATAGCGCGTCTCGACATGAGCACCATGACGCTTTGGGAACGCGGACTTTCAACGGGGTCCGTTTCGCTGAAAAACCTATTCGATGGATCATTCGAACCTTCCGCCTATACAGGATCGCTCCCGATGTTGGCCGACGCAATTTGTTGCGGGGGATGGCCGGCGCTTGTCGGAGCGAGCCCCCAGATGGCCGCAGAGGTCGTTAACCAGTATCTCGATGCCATGTACGAAGTCAGCGTTCCGCAAAAAGGAGGCGTGGGGTCTACGGCGCGACATATCGTGTCCTCGCTCGCGCGCAACGTTGCGACATCTGCCACGCTCAACACCATTGCGGCAGACGCCTCGTTGGGCGACAGCGATGCCCAGCCGGCAACTTCAACCGTGGCGTTTTACCTCGACATGTTGGAGAGTATGTATGCGATCGTAAATCTGCCCGGTTGGGATGCGCCCGTCCGCGCCAAGTCTCGCCTGCGCACCAAGCCAAAACGTTATTTCGTCGACCCCTCCATTCCCGCAGCCGCACTCGGAATGAACCCCGAGAGGCTCCTTGCAGACGGCCAAACATTTGGCCTGCTCTTTGAGTCTCTGTGCATTCACGATCTGAGTGTCTACACCTCGTGCCTGCCCGGCTCGTATCCGGGCTCACTCCACTACTATGGCGACTCCGACGGGCTTGAAGTCGATGCCATCATCGAGCTGAACGATGGCCGCTGGGCGGCGATAGAAATCAAGCTCGGCGAATCCAAGGTAAGCGACGGAATCCGCAACATCGAACGCCTGCGCCGCAAGGTCGCCCTGAACCCTGCCGCACGCAACCCTCAGCCGGAGTTCTGCGCCGTCGTCACCGCGACCTCGCCCTTCTGCCGCTACGATGCCGAACACGATGTCTACGTGTTCCCCATTGGGGCGCTGCGGGCGTAGGGCGGTGCATCTCAGCTCATTTGATTATCTTGACTGGCAATTTGGTCATCGAAGCTACGGCTCCGCCTCTTCATAGGTAATGGCGAGGCGGAGCCGCGATCAGCAATAGCGACGTTACGAACAGAACGTCATCGAGAATCCTATGCGAGATCGCTACAACCCCAGGATGCGCTCCAGGTAGCCCTTGTTGAACCAGAACGATTGCTTGGTCATCCAACGTCCGTCGGGCAGCTCGTAGGCGTTCCTCGCAATGTCGCCAATTTCGGTTCCATCGGCGAATCTGTACGCAGCTTTTGAGGTGTGCGGGCGAACGTGGACGATCGAGTTGTCTGCCATACCGGGCAGATTGTTGGTCACCTTGAGCTTTCCGCTTGCATCCCGATACGGATTGAGCTCAACGCCCTCGCGAATGACCTTTCGCGTCTCATCCCAGCAAGCCTTTGCGGGGCCTTCGATTTCGTTTGCCGGCATTGCCCAGAATAGGCAGCGGTCAAGGCGCCACATTCCCTCGTGGTCCTCGCGGAACACGGCAAAGAAGAAACGATTGGTCTCAAGGCGCGCACGGAAGGAAGACGTTTCCCAATCCTCGTTGATTAGCTGCTTAAACTCAAACGGAGGGAAAGACATTGCCTGCTCGATGTGCCCTCTCTTATTAACGCGACAAGCACGGACGTTAATCCCGGCCTTAACGAACTCCTCGGCAGCATTGCTTTTAATGCCGAGCATTCGATAAACGAGCGTCGTCCACTGCGCCTTGTTGCCCGTGTACTCCAATCCGTACTGCTCCGCAATCTGGCGATCGGTCTCGCCATAGTGGCGCTCGATAAGCGCAGTTACGTAGCTTTCGAAATCAATGGACTCGTCGCCGGCCTGGACGATGCTCTCACCGACGCGCGGGGCACCGAGGACATAGGTGTGGAGGACGTAGTCCATATACGAGCGCTTGAGCGAAAAGGCGCGACGCTTTGCGCGACGGCGCTCGATCTCGCCCGTATCGGTATTGAAATACTCGTAATACTGGTCAACCCACATCGTCGCTTCGGTTGCACCCTTTGTGCAGGCGCCCAAGTAGGTGGTCATGCCCTCCGAAAGCTCATCCGCGCGGCCATCTTGAATGTATGAAATGATCTTCTCGTAGTCAGCGCGAATGATCTTCATGTCCTCTTCGGGCAGGCGAACCATAACAGCGCGCTCAATACGCTGGTCGTATTTATCGATAGAGCGATCACGGCCGTAGTAAATCAGCAAGATATTGCTGAGCTTGGTCTTGAGATGCGAGTTGTCGTAGTCAAGCGAGACAGGGCGGTCGTAAGGAATCATCGTTAAGACAAGGCGCTCGCCGGCCGACTTGCGACCGTCCTTGAGCACGTCAAAACACGTTGCCTTAAGTTCGACGCCTGCCTCGGGAAAGTCCGGCCGATCATCGCTATTGGCCTTGTAGCCAAAGTAACGCTCCTCAATCAGGGTTCCCATACCGCCCTTGTACTTCTTAGACCCAAAGTCCTTGGGCGCACTCTCCCCCTCCGGCGCAATACCGAGCTCGAGAATATCGCGAAACGTCATCCCGTCGAGATTGGCAGCATACCGCTCAATGCTTGAGGGGTCAGAAAAATCGGTATCGTCAAGCATGCGCTTGAAATCGAGGTGCTTCTTGGACATGGGGTACCTCCGAACGTCGCAGTTAACCTCATGGTAGTTCAGGGCAGCATATTCCTCCATGAAATTGAGGTCTTGATCTTGTCCGCTCGATCGGTTATTGTTGTGAGCACCATAAACGGACACAGCAGCGATTGGAGAAACGTGTCTGAGATTAACATTGCCGAGCTTTTTGCGGGGGTCGGCGGATTTCGTCTGGGTCTTGAAGGCTATGCCGACCCGCGTCATCCCGAGTTTTACATGAAGCCCGCCGGCCCCTTCCATACCATTTGGGCCAACCAGTGGGAGCCGCCCGGAACCAAGGCACGTCAGTTCGCAGCCCGTTGCTATATGGATCGCTTTGGCGAGGACTCTGTTGTTAACGAAGACATCAATAAGGTGCTTGAACAGGCTGAAGCCGGCGAGATTGAAATCCCTGATGTGCAGATGGTCGTTGGCGGCTTCCCTTGCCAGGATTACTCTGTCGCACGTCCGCTTAATCAGGCACATGGCATCGAGGGCAAGAAGGGTGTCCTTTGGTGGGACATCTACCACTTTCTTGAGATGAAGAAGCCGCGCTTCGGTCTCTTTGAGAACGTTGACCGTCTGCTCAAGTCACCCGCATCTCAGCGCGGTCGCGACTTCGCCATCATCTTGAGCTGCCTTGCCGACCTCGATTACACCGTCGAATGGCGCGTGGTCAACTCAGCAGAATACGGTTTCCCCCAGCGACGCAAACGCGTTTACATCTTCTGCGAGAAAAACGCCGGCGAGGTGAACCTTGTTGATCGCATGCATAACGGCGTAATGGCGAAGGCCTTCCCCGCTATCTATCCCGACGAAATGGCCGAGCTCGACGTCCTGCCCGACCCTTATGAGAACTCGACTCGCTTTGGCGTTGGTCAAAAGACATCGCAGTTCAAGAACGCCGGTGTCATGCAGGGCTGCCACGTTCTGACCTGCGATTTTGCTGAGGACTATCACGGCGAGCGCCGCGTACTTGGCGATGTGCTTGTCGACGAGGCGAATGTTCCGGAGCAGTTCTACATCTCTGACGAAAAGCTCCCCGACTGGCGCTACCTCAAGGGCAGCAAGCGCGAGGAGCGAACCAATAAGAAGACGGGCTTTACGTACACGTATTCCGAGGGAGCCATGAGCTTCCCGGATGCTATCGACAAACCAAGCCGCACGATTCTCACAGGCGAAGGCGGCACGGGGGCCAGCCGTTTTAAGCATGTCATCGAGTGCCCCGACGGTCGCTTCCGCCGTCTTGTCCCCGACGAGCTCGATCAGCTCCAGGGTTTCCCGAAAGGCTGGACAGACACCGGCATGACCGATGGCCATCGAGCCTTCTGCATGGGCAACGCGCTCGTCACTGGCGTTCCCCACCGCATCGGTGAAGCCATGGTTGAGGTGTACAGGCTGTAACCAAACCGCTTTGGGCATAAACAAACGAGGGTCAGTTCTCTATTGAACTGGCCCTCGTCTTTAATTACACTGCTACGATTATATTGACGGACTATTCAGTCGCCACGCCAACCAAATTGAGCGTGACATTAAAAGTTGGATTTGCTTTCTGGGCATCATCCAAATCGGACACATTCACACAATCTGAATCCGTGCCCTCCATCCAGATGACAACCTTTATATGAGTGCCGTTATAGCCAACATTCGTAGCGATGGCCTTACCGTTTTGCCCAGCCGGCTTATCATATAGAGCGCCGTTTTTTGCGGCTGCCCAGTTCCCATTCTGCTGATCAATAAGATTGTCGGCATACAAGTGCATGTAACTTGCTTCTTGGGTTGTATCTCCCGCTGAAGCAACGCAGCTCCAGCCCATAGTGGCATTAACATCGTTGCCGGTTTCGGTAGAAGATGGCTGAGTCGGAGCATAGACGAACTTAAGGTCCTCACCGACAACAATACCAACCCTCAAGGACCCCTTAATCTTATTGAACCAATTCTCCGAAGCACCCGCCGAAGGCGTGACAACTAAGGGGCTATCAGGATTCAAATAGACATCGGCACGACCAGTCTCCTTAACCGTATAGACGGTATAGTTTCCCACCGCAAATGCGTAATACGAGTTGTTGCCTTGACGGTAAAGACCCTTTTCGTCGGTATTGGCTTCCTTATAGGAACTAACCTTTGTATTGCTCCAGGTGGCGGGTACAAACCAGGACTTCGCGTTATCCGTTGAGGAAGGGCTGATTTGATTTCCAACGGCAGATGCCGTCGTCAGCGCTTCGCGGTTGTCCTCATGATTAGGTGTATCTCCGGACACAATTTGGAGAACCATTCCGTTTGTCTGAGCGCTGATGCTGCCCGTAGTTGCCTTAACCGTAGAATTGGTAACAAACCATGCATACGTAGCCGACCCGAGTGCCACAGCTGCCATTACAACCGAAACAGCAGCAATCCTGAGCTGCTTTCTCATTTCGTAAATATTCATCTTTCACCTACCTTCTTTTCAAAAAAGGCGGAGCCGAAAGACCCCGCCCTCAAGTCAGCAGATATGCCATTCCGCTTGGTTAGTTACCGTTGGGAGTAGCAGTAAATTGAACAGTAACCTGATTTGTAGAGGTCAACTTACCAAGATTGTTGGTATAAACGGCTGCATCGGATCCCTCATAGTAAAGGTAAACATTTACAACGTGGTCCTTACCGGGCAAAACCTCGCCAAAGTCGGGAACAGCTTTATCCGCGCCGGAGCTAAGTTTAACTTCGTACGTGGTCGAATTAGCCTCCTGGCCATACACGACCCATTTCGTAGAATCAGCGCCGTCAACAATCAGAACGCGCAGGGCCTTATTCAAAGCAGAACTATTATTAGCCTCGTTCACGGCATCAAATTTACCGTTGGATACCCCAGCAACCTTCAGGCCATTCATCTTCTGGCCCTTAGTGCTTACATTAAAGGGGACGCAAACGGCATAATTTTCGTCCACGGCCTCCGTCGGGGTGCCATTCGTGCCAACCTTGTTCAGAGCGTCTATCAGAGTGCCGTCGGTAGTTGTCGTACCATTTCCAGTCCAGAATTCACCAACATGCGCGACGCCGCCCTTATCCAGCTGCTCGCCAAAAGTGGCAGGGAAAAGAGCCTTGTCACCAATATTGTTCTCAACCGAACTAACGTCAGCGGTACTAGCGCCAGTGGCGCCCTTAGCAATTGTCATGTAAGCAGCGTTCGACTGAGCGCTGATGCTGCTCGTCGTGGCCTTGACGGTATTGTTCGTCACAAACCATGCGAAGGTGGCGGAGCCGAGGGCTACGGCTGCCACGAGGACCATGGCGATGGCGGCGCCCATCTGCTTCTTTAATGCCTTGGTATCCATACGGACCCCTTTCTTTCCCCATTCATCCCAGATGACCCTCGAGAAGCCCGGAAGGGGAGCCCGCGCTTTCGTGTTGGATGTTGCTTGCCCATCCTCAAAAATTGGATTAGAGAATACCATATTTCTTACGATTTCCTTATGAGTTTTCAGCGGGCTACATTCCGGCAGATTCATGGGTCTACCTTGGGCTAGGTATGGAACTATGTAAACGCTGTTCACCTTATTTGGCCACGCGCTTCCGCTGTGTCATAAGCCTCTCTTAAGGTTTGCGGCCGCAGCGCCATGCCAGCATATTCACACCCCTCGCCGTGCTTCGCCCTAGCCCTTCCCCACTCGCTATACTGGTGTGGCACGTGTCATTTTTGCCTGCTAAACGGGCTATTTGTTGGGAGGGCTCATGCCTGCCGCCACTCAACCCAAGGGAAGCGTTTCCGTCGGATCGATCAAGCCGGTGACGCGCAAAGCCGTCCGCTGCCAGCGCGAAGTCGCCTGGTTGGTCACGCAGGCGGCCGGCAAGCTCGTCGCCACCACCGACGACGTCAACGCCCCCACGCCCAGCTTTGTGCTGGCGGCGGCGTTGTCGTACACCCGCGAGCAGGAGCAGACCGCCCAGGAGGACGGACACGCGATTGACTACGAGGCCGTCATGAGCCCCGACCTTGCGAGCTTTTGTGCGGCCGCAGGACTGCCCGCAGCACCCAACGCGCTTTCGGACGCGGGCTACATGTTCACCCTCTCGGGCGCGAATCTGATCCGCGACATCTATGCCTACTGCGGCGACCTGGGCGAGCGCATGGGAGACGCGGCGCAGGTCAAACCGGGTTACGCGATCAAACTCGCGCTACGACTGTTCTTACTGGGCGACACCTCAGCCACTTCCTCCGCCTCCGACAAAACCTCGGCATAACAAAAGCGCCGGGCCGGAGCATCAACCCCGGCCCGGCGCTTGTTCGTTCTACTTGTCCCCGTCGCCTACGGGCGAGTTCTTTTGGTTGCGGCGGTTACTCCACGTCACGTTGTGTTCCTTGTAGTAATCGGGCGCCTCGTTGCCGCTCGCGCTAATAGGATCGTTGCCGGTCAGGGTGTCGGCAATATCCTGCACGAACTTAATGAACAGACTCGAATCGTCGGTCTCGGACGAATCAAAGTCGAAGCCAAACTCCACCGCGCCGCCGATGATTTTGTCCACGCACTCCGGATCGTCGCCGTCCAGCCAAATGACCACGGTGTACTTGTCCACATCGCCCACGCGGAAGTTCGCGTGGCTGATGGTCGTCACCACGTCCTTGGACGCAAACGGCTCGGTGTTGGGCTCGGGGCTGCCGTCGGCCGCTGCCGCCGCATAGGTGGTGGGCTCGCCGTTGCGGTACACCCGCACGCGCGCCGCCTTGTCCACGCCCTTGCTGGCGCTGACCACCTTGAGCTTGGCGCTATAGCCCAGATCGGTCTTGCCGGCGTTGCGGATATAGAAGGTGTACGCCACGTAGTTTTTGCCGTTGTGGCTGCCGTCGATGTCGTCCAGGTTATCGGGCAGGTCCTCGGCGGCGATATTGGTGCCGTTGTCCACGGCGTCGGCCGCCAGGCGCGCGGTGGCGTTGTTAAAGTCACCGTTGTCGGCAATGGCCACGCCGCGGCGGAACAGCTCCAGGCGGTTGAGGTTGATGGTGAAGTTGCCCATGTTTTCCTGCATAAACGACAGGGCAAACAGCACGCCAAAGGCAAGCGCCAGCACCACGAGGGCCTTTTGCAGCTTGTCCATGCGCAGCAGCGCCGCGCCGATGCGTTCCATGCGGCGCTTGGGCATGTACATGGACACGACCGCGTCGGGGTCGATGTCGTCGAGGTCCTGGTCGGCCAGCGCCTGCTCCAACTCCTCGATGCGCACCACGCCGCGGAGGTTGCGTTTGGGCTTGGACTTGGGCTTGCCGAAGCGCTTGCGCGGGTCGGGATCGGTGCCGGGGGTGTCCTCGGGCTGACCCTCGGGCTGACCCTCGGTCAAATCCTCGGCCATGCCCTCGGCCAAATCCTCGGCTACACCCTCGGGCAAATCCTCGGCCAAATCCTCGGCAGTTTGATCTTGGTTGTCGTTACGCTTGAACAGTGCCATGGCGATCAGATCTTATATTTGGTGCGAATGTAGCCGACGTATTCTTTGACGAGCTCGCGCTCCATGTCGTCGGCGTAGCGGAACTGCAGGCCGCAGACGTTGCGGTACAGGCTGCCCTTGGGCGCGCGGCGCACCCAGCACACGATGCCCAGCTGCTCGGGCAGCTCGTGACGCTCGCCCTGCAGGCGGATCGTGGGCATTTGCACGGACAGGGCCTCGCCCACGTCGGGATAATCGTTGAGGTAGACGGCCAGGCCGCCAGCCGAGACGTCGATGGTCATGGCGTCCTCGGGCTCGGGGGTCGGCGCGTTGTCGCGCTGGTAGGTCAGGCGCATGGCGACCTTAAAACGCTCGTCGCGGCGCTTAACGAAGGTGCGCTGCTCGGCGACTTTGCGCATTTTCCAGTAGGTGCGGATGCCCTTTTTCTCGACTGACTCGGGGTAGCCGGCGAGCACGAACGTTTCCTCGCCCACTTTGTATTGCAGCAGCAGCTTTTGGTTTTCGTCCATGAGCAGCGGCTTGCCGGCGAGCATGGGCGCGCTCATAAGAAAGTACGCGTCGTCCAGGTTCTCTTTGTACGTGGCGAGCATGTTGAAGTCGGTTTTTTGGCCCATGGGCACGTCGAATGCCACCTGCAGCTTGGTCCCCGGCGTTATCTGTTGCTCTGCCATGTTGTCTCCCCCAGTCGCGGGCGCCGATATCATCGTCGTGCGCGATGCACATTGGGCTATTGTACCTGCTTTGCCGTAGGTTTCGATGTGCAGCGCGTGAAATGGCGCGGATGTGAGGCGCGGCAGCCGCTAGCGCATCTGCCCTGCACGCCCTGTTAGTCGATACTTGCGGTTACGGCTCGTCGTCGCGGCCGTAGGCTCTAGCTTGCCCTGCGCGATAAGCGCATTGACGCGCGTCCTAACCTGGGAGACGGTGAGTCCCGTGCATTCTGCCAGTTCACGTGTTCCCAGTTCGCCGTTGCGCTTGAGTGCCGCCACAATTAAGTCCCCGCCATGATCGATTTGCTCAACCTTCGCTCGGTAGAGGACAACCTTAAACCGGTCGAAACCCGGGCAAAACAATGGCTCGGCCAGACCGTGCGCACGCATAGCATCGAGCATCATTGGAATGCCCGATCCGTTGCCTTCGGCAGGAGAGCCCGCACCGTCGGGCAATGGAACAAGCGACATGAGCTTCACAAGCGTCGCATTGCGACATCGGGAGCTGCCGTCAAACAGGTTCTCGCGAGTCTTTCCTCCGTATAGGCCGCCGGGGTTCACCACCTCGATACGATCGTCAAAAACGTCGACGGCGATCGATTGCCCACAGAACCGATCCCCGTATTCCCTGTGGATAACCGCGTTGGCGATTGCCTCACGCAGGACCTCCTCGGGAATCTCCAGCGAGTCGATACGCGAAATGCCTTGGACGGTCGCGGTGCGGCGCAGGTTTTTGGCGACAGCCGCGACAGCATCCGAAATCATCTCGCCCAACGTTCCCTCGCAGATCGTACGGTCCATGAACCTCAACGACCCCGCCGCGCCCTTCTGCGTTCCGGCATAGACCGCCACATCGATAAAGAGCTTGGGATAGAACTGCTGAGGATAGGCACCCGCAGCCAGGAGCCCGGCTTTAGTGACATTGCCCTGGGAGTCGAGGAAATTCAGGCGCTCCAGCTTCGTTTTCTTGTCCGGCGCGTCGCGCATCGCACGGGGTGTCAGTGAGAAAGCACGCTCTATCGTGCGGTCGACCAGGGCCTCGTCAAGATCGCCTGCGACCGCGCCGGGCACTGCATCGCGATCACTGGGGCTCGTCCGTTCATACGATGACAAGGACAGGACCTCGGTCGACGAGAGCGGAACATCTTTGTCGTCGATGCGTTTGTAGCTGCCGCCTTGAGCGCCCCGCTCTATGACATAACAAGGCTTGCTCGACGGGTCGAGCTCCTCAATCGTGATGACCAGAACCACGGTGCCCTGGAGCTCCACGCGTTCAATGGTGTATTTGGGCGGATTGGCCAGTTTTCCGCGACCGCCGGCATCACCCATGCCCGCTACGAATTGGTTGAGTACCTTCTCGGTCTCAAAGTTCTCAACCGGGACAAAGCCCGCGCGCTCGCTCACGCCGAGCACGATAATTCCGCCAGCGGTATTCGCGAATGCGCTAACCGTTTCCCATACGTCGCGAGAAAGCGTCGTGGCGCTCTCCTTTACTTCGACGCTAAAGTCATCCGAACCCATGCGCTTTAAAGACTCGAGCAAACCGGCCAGCTCGTTTTCGTTCATCTGCACGTCCCTTCGCTCGGTCCTGCGGAGAATGCTGCAGACGGATTTCCCTCGTCTCTCAGTTATCTCTCGTAATTATCTCTTATCTTTCTGTTATCTCTCGTATTAGATATGAGTGAAAGATGAGAGATAAGATATCTCTACCTGCTTCATTAAATCATGTTTTTGCTGGTGGAACAATCGATATTGAGACAATATCATGGTTGCTTGTCTCTTTGCTGCTCAGTTATCTCTCATTTTTATCTCTCATCTTTCTGTTATCTCTCATATTAGAGATGAGTGAGAGATGAGAAATGCATGAGTGATGGACGGTCGGAAATCGAGAGTGGATTTTCGGACGGTTTTTGGGCGTTTTGGGGCTGTTTCCGTCCGAAAATCCACTCTCGTTCAATTTGCGTCCGAATTTCCACGCTCGTGTGTCCGAAAATCCACACTCATCCGGCAGATTGGTCGAAGGCCCCATATGGGTATACTCTCGAGGATTCGACTCGATTCGCCCCCGCTGGGGCGTCAAAGGAGACTGCATATGTCCGCCACCTCAACCGACCCGCGCGCCGCTGCTGCCGCGCTGCTGGTACCCGGTACCACCTGCCACGGTTTTGCCGTCGAGCGCTGCGAGACCGTGCCCGAGCTCGACTCGGACGCCTACGTGCTGCGCCACACCGCCTCGGGCGCTCGCCTGCTGTACCTGGCGTGCGATGACGAGAACAAGGCCTTTGCCATTGGCTTTAAGACGCCGCCGGCCGATTCCACCGGCGTGTTCCATATTCTTGAGCACTCGGTGCTGTGCGGGTCGGCCAAGTTTCCCGTCAAGGAGCCGTTTGTCGACCTGATCAAGAGCTCCATGCAGACGTTTCTCAACGCCATGACCTACCCCGACAAAACCATCTACCCTGTCGCCACCACCAACGAGCAGGATCTGTACAACCTGATGGACGTGTATCTGGACGCGGTGTTCAACCCGGCCATCTATACCAAGCCCACCATTTTTGAGCAGGAGGGCTGGCACTACGAGCTGGACCTGCCGGAGAGCGTCGAGATCGAGGGCAGCGACAGCTCCGCGAGCCTGCGCGAGGGCACGCTGCGCTATAACGGCGTGGTATTCAACGAGATGAAGGGTGCGCTGTCCGATCCCATGAGCGTGCTGGACGACGCCGTCAACGCCGCGCTCTATCCCGACACCGCCTATGCGCACGAAAGCGGCGGCGACCCGCGCGCGATTCCCGCGCTCACCTACGAGCAGTTCCTGGACACGCACGCGCGCCACTACAACCCCTCCAACTCCTACATCACGCTCTACGGCGACCTGGACGTGGACCGCGCACTGGCCTTTTTGGACGAGCGTTATCTGTCGCAGCCGAGTGCCGCAAGCCGCCGCATGGACGCAGCCGTTGCCGCCGGCGAGGACCCGTCCGCGCTGGCGCCCAATCCGCTGGGCGTGCAGACGCCCGTGACCTGCGAGTACAAGCGCGTCGAGATGGCCACTACACCCGAGAACGCCCTGGTGGGCCTGGGCCTTGTGTTGGGCAGCGCGCTCGACCGCAAACGCACGATCGCGGCGGATATCCTGTTCGAGGCGCTGCTGGGCTCCAACGAGGCGCCGGTCAAGAAGACCATTCTGGCCGCCGGCCTGGGCGGCAACGTGGTGAGCTACACCGCGGCCGAGAGCCTGCAGCCCTACGAGCTCATCATGTTGCAAAACGCGCAGCCCGGCGTGGCGCGCGAGCTGCGCCGCGTGTTCCAGGACGCCTGCCGCGACCTGTGCGAGCACGGCGTTCCGCGCGAGCGCCTGGAAGCCATCATCAGCAGCAACGAATACGATCTGCGCCAGCGCGACTACGGCATCGCCGACGGCGTGGCCATTGCGTGCGACGCGCTGAGCACGTGGCTCTACGATGACGACGCCGCGACGCTGGCGCTCAAGTACGGCCCGGTGTACGAGGAGCTGCGCAGCGAGCTGGACGGCAGCTATTTTGAGGACCTGCTGCGCGAGCTGGTGCTGGAAAACGACCACTTGGCACTGGTCGAGCTGGTGCCGGTGGACGCCGACGAGGGTTCGGAGGGTGCCGAGGCCGCCGAGCTCACCGCCAAGCGCGACGCCATGACCGATGCCGAGCTGGCAGACGTGGTCGAGCGCACGGCCGCGCTGCGTGCCGCCCAGGAGGCGGAAGACGCGCCCGAGGCCAAGGCCACGCTGCCGCGTCTGCGCGTGTCCGACATTGGCGAGGCGCGCCCCGAGCCGCCGCTGGTTGTGGACACGACTGCGCCCATTCCCTGCCTGCGCCACGGCATCCCCACCAACCGTCTGGCCTACGCCATGCAGTATTTCGACCTGAGCTGCGTCGCGTTTGAGGACCTGCCTTATGTGACGCTGCTCTGCCGCCTGCTCAAGCAGCTGCCCACGCAGACGCATACGGCCGAGGAGCTCGACAACCTGATCGCCGGCAAGCTGGGCTTTTTGAGCTTTACGACCGAGGTCATGACGCAGCCCGACGTGGACGGCGTGCGCCCCTACCTGCTGGTGAGCGCCGGCGCCCTGTCCGAGAAGATCGATTCGCTGGCAAGCCTGCCGCGCGAGGTGTGGTCGAGCACGCTTTTGGCAGACGCCGACGCCGACCGCGTGCGCGACGTGCTCACGCAGATTCGCATTGGGCTTGAGCAGGGCTTTATCAACAACGGCCACTCGGCGGCGCTCGGTCGCGCGATGAGCTACAGCTCGCCTTCGGCCGTGGTGCGTGAGCAGCTCTCGGGCGTAGACTTCTACCTGTTCCTGCGCGATTTGCTCGAGCACTTTGACGAGCGCGTGAACGGGCTGCGTACCAAGCTTTCCGAGCTGGCGGAGCGTATCTTTGTGGCCGATGGCTGCATGGCGAGCTTTACCGGCAGCGATGAGGACTTTGACACGTACTGGGATGCCGCGGGCGACCTGGGGCTGGGTGCGGGCGACGGTGCCGGCCGCCACGCGCTCGCGGTGCCGGCGCCGTGCGACCGCCACGAGGCTTTCGTGATCCCCAGCGACATCTGCTTTGCCGCGCGTGCGTGCGATCCGCGTCGCCTGGGCATTGACGTGACAGGCGCTTGGGCCGTGGCTGCCAACGCGCTCTCCTACGATTACCTGTGGAACGAGATTCGCGTGAAGGGCGGTGCATACGGCTGCGGATTCCGCGCAGCCGGCGAGCGCCAGACGGCGTTCTACACCTACCGCGACCCGGCGATCGACCCTTCGATTGAGCGCGTGGAGCGCGCAGGCGCATGGCTTGGCCGCTTTGAGCCCGACGAGGCCGCCTTTGAGGGCTTTATCGTGAGCTGCGTGAGCGGCATGGACGCGCCGATGAAGCCGTACGCGCTCACCAAGCGCCGCAACACGACCTACCTGGCCAGGCTCGATCCGCATGCACGCGAGGAGCGCCGCGCCCAGATGCTCGCCGCCACGCCCGGTGAGCTCCGCTCGCTCGGCGCCGACGTGACGCGCATCGCAGCCGAGTCGCCCACCTGCATCTTTGGCGGCCGCGATGTCATCGCCAAGAGCAACGCCAACTTCAACGTAGTCGACCTGCTGGGCTAGCCACAGCAAGCAAAACCACTACAAAGGGGACAGGCCCCTCTGTAGTGGTTCGAACACTTGTTCTATACGTACACATGTTCTATAGTATGGGTGATTGCATCGGATCTAAATTGCAACTAGAATATAGTTGCAGAATGTGAGGCGGGATGACTCGAGCCGATAAACTCATCGTCCAACTGTTTAGCTGCCCTTCGACGTATCGGTATGCCGATTTTTTAAAAGTCATGGCCTCATATGGCTTTGAAATGGACAGCAAAGGCAAGACATCCGGATCGCGCGTTCGCTTCTACAGGCCCTCAGATGGCAGGATGTTCGTGATGCACGCGCCTCATCCATCTGACGAATTGACAGCGGGGACAATTCGAAACATCGTTCGATTTCTGCAGGATGTCGGAGGCAGTCATGAGTAACGTTTTGGCATACAAGGGCTATTTCGCCCCAGTCGAGTTCGATGCCGAGCAGCATGTACTAACAGGTATGGTCGCCGGCATTAGGGACGCAATTGTATTTGAAGGCTCCACGGCTGAAGAAGTGGAGCAATGCTTCCACGACGCCGTCGACGATTACCTTGAGTTTTGTGCCGAAAAGGGCAAGGAACCAGAGCGGGCTTTTAAGGGCTCGTTCAATGTGAGAACAGGCTCCGAGCTTCACAAGCAGGCAGCACTGGCGGCGGCAAAGAAGGGCGAGTCACTCAATAAGTTTGTGACCGAAGCAATCGCCGCGGCGTTATAGCGTTAACGCATGGGCCAAAACCACCACAAAGGGGACAGGCACCTTTGTGGTGGT